>JAKSIF010000008.1 GCA_024398965.1 Fibrobacter sp.
CCGATGGTTGGCAGTTCATGTGGATCATCTTGGTCGTCTTCCTGATCGGCCTTGGCTTCTCCATCGAACGCGTTGTCTACATCATTGTTAAGAGCGGCAAGGGTCGTGCAAAGTTCCTCGCTGACTTCGGTAAGCTCATCTCTTCTCAGCAGTATGACCAGGCTCTGAGCCTCGCCAACGCTACCAAGCTCCCGGTTGCTCGCGTTCTCGCTGCAATCGTTGCTGCTAAGAACGGTGGTCGTGAAACCATGTCTGCTGCTTGCGACGCAGTGTTCCTGACCGAAGCTCCCCGTCTGACTCGTTACATTTCTATCATCCAGGTTATGGCTTCCATCTCTACCTTGCTCGGTCTGATGGGTACTATTTACGGTCTGATCTTCACCTTCGACGCTGTTGCTAACAAGCCGGCTGCTGAACGTGCTAAGGCTCTTTCCGATGGTATTGCTATCGCTATGGGTACTACCCTCCTCGGCCTTCTCTCTGCAGTGCCTCTTCTGGTCATCGTTGGCCTCCTCAACATGAACTCCGAACGCCTGATCCAGGAAATGGAAGAAAAGGGCCTCAAGATCATCAACTCCTTGGCATAATTGTTTAGGTAATTACAATTAAACTGGAGTTATAAAACATGTCAAGACAACTTAAGAAACCAGCAAAGCCTGAAGAACCGGATCTGTTGCCGGCAATGGGCTTGTTTACCATCCTGATTCCTATGCTGTTGTCTATGGCTGCCTTCTCTAAGCTCGCTATCGTAGAAGTCAACCTGCCTGAACGCAGTATGATGAATATGGATAACGATACTCCTCCGGAACCGGACCAGCAGGCTCTGAACTTGTCTCTGGCTATCACTGGCGATTACCTGGTTATTGGTGCTCGTGGTGGTTTCCAGCCTAACGTCTACTTCAAGGAAATGTGGACGTTCCGTTGCAAGTCTGATGCTCAGTTGGTGACCCATGCTCCGGAAGATGTGAAGTCTGCTGTAGAAAGTGGTCATGGTCCGAAGTGCAAAGATGGCAGCGAAATGGATAAAGAGAAGTATCTTTACGAAATCGAATCCATCGAACTTTGGGCAATTAACAAGGAATCTGAAGAAGATCCGGGCCGCATCCTGTGGGCCGTCTACTCTTCTCAGGCAGAAAACGTACCGGATAGCGCATTCGTTGACGGTAACAACAGCTTCTTGATGGCTCCGGGTGAAGGCGCACTTGGCCTGACTCCGCCGCCGGCTTTGAAGAAGCCTAGCGCAGGTGCTGTTCTCGCAACTCTCACTCCGAACTCCGCTCGTACGCTGAAGCCGGAAAATGCTGCAAAGAACATTATTTACCCGCTGTCTGCCTATGACCTGATTGCTAAGGATCTTATCCAGATCCACACTCAGTTCATTGACCTTGATGACGTTGACAATATCATCATCGTTGCAAACGATGATACTCAGTTCGACAAGATCATTCAACTTATGGACCGCGCAAAAGAAGCCGGTTTCAGCAAGATCAACCTTGCTAAGCTGGGAGGTTAATCATGGCTAGAAAAAGTCGTAAATACGGTGAAGACGTCCCGTTCTCGATTACGTCCATGATGGACATGATGACCATTATTCTGGTGTTCATGATTAAGAACATGGACGCAGAAGGTCAGCTTTTGACTCAGGCTGAAAACTTGATCCTGCCGGTGTCCACTTCTCGTGTACAGCCGAAGGAAGTTTCCCTGGTCGTGGTCGTTGATAATGGTTACGTCGTGGTTGACAACGCTAAGATCGTTCCGACTGAAGATGTTTTGAAGCAGGAAGACCTCCTTGTTGCTAAGGTTGACTCTGTGCTGAAGGAACGTCGCGCTGTTGAACAGGAACACGCCCTCAAGGCTGGTCTTCCTGCCGACGAAGCCGGTCATATCGTTGTCCAAATCGACAAAAACATCCCTTACGATGCAATGTATAAGGTAATGGCTACTTGTGGCTTTGCCGGTTACACCAATATTGCATTCGCCGTAATGGAAAAGAACGGCGGGGAGGACTAATATATGGCAAAGACTAAAAAGCAAGCTCCTGCTATTGATCCGTTAGTAGCGTCCCTTATGCCGGAATCCGACAAGAAGATGGGTGCTATTGCCGGTATCTCTCTTGTGGTTGCTTTGGCAATCTGCCTTTGGGCTTCCATGTACGAACAGGTTGTGGATGAAGTCGTGTTCGATGACTCCGCAGCTGCTGATCTGACTACTTCTATGTCCATCGAAGAAAAGAAGGAAGAGAAGAAGGAAGAAAAGAAGAAGGAAGAACCCAAGAAGCCTCGTAAGAAGGCTGGTGGCGGTGGTAAGCCCCGTGGTAAGGGTCAGCCCAACGCTCCCCAGACTCGCGGTGTGCTTAAGCTCTTGACCGCTCAGACCAAGAACGCCAGTGCCGGTGCATATGACCTTATGAAGAACCAGAAGTTCTCTAAGGACATCGACAAGGTGCTGAAGGACGTGGCTGGCCTCCAGACTACAGGTAAGACTGTTCTCGGTGGTCGTCGCGGTAAGGCTGACGGTGGCTTTAACGAAGGTTACGCAGAAGGCGGTTCCGGTGGTATCGGTGACGGTCTGGCTGGCCTCCTTGGCGGTGGTGGCGGTGGTATCGCTACTAAGGCTAAGGGTTCCATCAAGACTCCGTCTGAACGCGATATCGACATGGGTGCAGGTGGCGGCTCTCGTTCCGCTGCAGACATCATGAAGGTTGTGCGTCAGCGTACTCCGGGTCTGCGTCACATCTATAACAAGTTCCTGAAGAAGAAACCGGGATTCCAGGGTAAGGTTACCTTGAAGTTCACGATCGCTCCGGGTGGCGAAGTTATCAGCATTAGCATTGCTTCCTCTACCACTGGTTACGGCGAATTTGACGGTGAAGTCAAGACCGCTGTTAGCCGCTGGAAGTTCAGCAAGGTTAAGTCCGGTAACACTACTGTGACCATTCCGTTCACCTTCTCTGAATAATTTTTCGGAAAAAGTGTAAAAAAGACCTGACTGCGAAGTCGGGTCTTTTTTTTGTATCAAAAAACGGCGAAAAGTTTAAATTTTTATTGCGTTTTTCCTTTAATAAAGCTAACTTTAAAGCAGAATTTTCAAGAGGAGTTTTAAAATGAATTTAAGAACTGCTGCTGCAGTCGGTGCCGCCTTCGGTATTCTTGGTGTCGGTTCCGCATTTGCAACTTTTGCACGTGTTGAATCCATGGGTAAGAACACTACCTATATCATGGATGACGTGAGCATTTTCGACAACCCGGCAAACGCAAGCCTCTATTCCAACTACTTGATCGGTGGTTTCGGTGCCTATACCGATAACGATCTCCAGGCTGGTGGCAACCGTGATCCGCAGCACCCGACTTTCGGTGGTATCTTCTCTCTTGGCTTCGGTGACGAAAACAATCCGGATCCCAAGTTTACCATCGGTGGTTTGTTCGGCCGTATCAACGACGACTTGGCTATGTACCTTCCCCAGAAGGTTCAGACTGGCTCTAGCACCTACGCAAACGTTCCTGAAACCGTGACCAACTTCGACGGTTTCCTGGGCGGTACTTTCTCCAGCGGTGACGCATGGGGCTTGCACATTTACATCGCTCACCAGGATGGTGGCGATCTCGATGAAAGCGGTACTTACCAGGTCGATGACGACGCCTACGCTTCTATCGTGCAGGCAGACGGTGGTCTTAACTTCCAGGTTGGTAGCGGTACCTCTTACGAACTGTCCTTGGGCCTTGCCCGTATCCAGTATGGTCCGGACCACCACAGCTTCTTCGACGATGGTGACTTTACCTACTTGGCAAAGGCTCGCGCCTTCTTCACTCTCGACGCTATCGACGGTGAATTGGTTCCGGCAGCATCTATGAAGCTCGCTCAGGCTCCTGGCATCAACGACAAGCACGCTCAGGCTGGTGTTGGTATCAACGTGGCTATGGACCGTGGCTTCTTCTGGATGGGTCTCGACTTCATTTGGAATCAGATGAAGGCTCACGATTGGTTCTATGACAAGAACGTCGATGGCGGTGCATGGGTATATGACTCTCGCAACGACGACGAAGACCGTAACTGGGATAAGCGTTCCGACATCGGTGGCAAGATCAGCTTCGGTATCGAACGTAACATCTGGTGGGACTGGTTTGTTGTCCGCGTTGGTGGTCAGAAGTCCATTCTCTACACCAGCTGCGATGTGAACTCCAAGAACAGCTACAACAGCTCTCGCTACGGCATCTGCAAGGATGACGGCAACTTCTTTACCACCAATCCTCTTGCTAACGGCACCAACGACGACCACGTAGGCTTCGGCTTTGGCGTGAACATCGAAGAAAAGCTGAAGATCGATGTGACCGTTGCTGAAGACCTTCTGTTCCGCAACCCGTTCCAGGGTGAAGGCCGTATCTTCTCTCGCTTGGATGCAACCTATTCGTTCTAATTGAGAAGCTACAGGACAACGAAAAAGGACTCGCCTAAGGGCAGTCCTTTTTTTTATTTTATGATCTATGAAAAGAATGATGTCCCTTATCTTTAATGGCCGGTCCAGTGTCTGTGGTTCAATAGCTGTTGCTGCTATCGCTTTGTTACTTTGTCTGCAAGGCTGTTCCGAATCTACGGATCGTATTGAGGCTAAGCTTTCTCCATACCTTCAGGAGGATTTGAAGTTCATGGTGGCGGAGACTATGCGCGCTTCCCACGATAGGTCTGCCTTGCTTGACACACCCTACTATCGCGTGAAAGATTTCCGACTTTTTGATGGTGCGGAAGCTCGCATTTATGCTGCCTATGCAGAAGTGGATTTCTTCATTTACAAGGATATTGCCATGCACGAGAAAAGGAAATATCGTTACGATGTAAATGCAAGACAATGGGATCGATATTTGAAAGCCTTTAAATTCGGCCGTGATACAATCCAGTAGTCCCTAGGAATTTTTCTTTTTGTCTATATTTGGGTTGGTTAGTTTCATTTTTTAAAAAAGGACACCTCTTTTGTTTGGTCTTTTTTCTTGCGATATTGGTATTGATCTGGGCACGGCTAATACTTTGGTCCATGTCGCTGGTCAGGGCATTGTAATTAACGAACCGACTGTGATTGCTGTCGATAGCAAGAACAATCGCGTTTCTGCAATCGGTTTCGAAGCTAAGAAGATGCTTGGTAGAACTCCTGGCGAAAGCCGTGCAGTTCGCCCCATGCGTGACGGTGTGATTGCCGATTTTGAACTGGTTGAAAATCTCCTCCAGACCTTTATTAAGCGTGTTCAGAAGTATCCTCTTTGGATGGTTAAGCCCCGCGTTGTCGTGGGTGTTCCTTCTGGAATTACTGAAGTGGAAAAGCGCGCTGTGATTGACGCTGCTAAGCAGGCTGGTGCAAAGGAAGTCCATCTGGTCCATGAACCTATGGCTGCCGCCGTGGGTATGGGTATCCCTGTTGAAGATCCTGTAGGTAACATGATCGTGGATATCGGTGGTGGTACTTCTGATATTGCCGTAATTGCCTTGAATGGTACCGTATGTAACGCCTCTGTACGTGTGGGCGGCGACGAAATGGACGAAGCCATTGTTCGCTACCTCCGCACCATGTACAACCTCTGCGTTGGTGAAAGCACTGCAGAACAGATTAAGATGCAGATTGGTTCCGCTAGCCCCCTGGAAGAAGAACTGACCATGGAAGTGAAGGGTCACGACTTTATCGCAGGCATGCCTCGCACCATGACCATCAATAGCGCTGAAATTCGCGAAGCTTTGAATGAACCTGTGACAGCAATCGTAGAAGCTGTAAAGCAGGCTTTGAGCATTACTCCGCCGGAACTTTCCGCAGATATCTATGACAAGGGCATCATCATGACTGGTGGTGGTTCTCAGCTCCGTGGGTTTGACGAACGTATCCGCCAGGAAACCGGTCTTTCCGTGAACGTGATTGACGAAGCTCTTATTTGCGTATGTAAGGGCGCTGCACGTATCCTGGAAGACTTGGACAAGTATCGTCCTGTGTTGATCGCATCTTCTAACTAATTACAGATTTCAAATCGATGTTTAGGGCATTTCGCTTTATTGTCGAGTTGTTTTCCCAAAGGCATGGCATTGTTGCTTTTGCCTTTTTTCTGCTTTTGGGATTGCTGATGCGACAAGCTCCGAACACCGTTCGCGAGAGTGTTGTTTCTTCTGCTCTTGGTACTGTGTTCTATCCTGTGCAATTGATTGTCTCCTCAGTGAATGCGTACCGGGCTGTTGCTGATGAAAATGAACAGCTGAAGGAAGAAAACGCAAGACTGCGTCAGGAAACGTATCATGCCAGGGAAGGATTACAGGAACTGGCCCGACTTCACACCTTGGTTCGGTTTGATGACAAGTGGGATTTCCCTATTGTCACATCTCGAGTCGTAGGACATAATCCTGGACGATTCCTTACAACGTTGGTTGTCAATCGCGGTACCCATCACGGAGTCAAGGAAGACATGCCTGTATTTTCCATGAATGGGCTTGTTGGAAAGATTTCGAAGGCAACGCTTTCGCATTCCAGAGTTCAGCTTTTGGTGGATCCTAACCTTAAGTTGTCTGTAATGGAACGCCGTACTCGTGTGGTTGGGTTCCTGGAATCCATGGACGGCAGAACTTTGTCGGCAATGGTGCCGACGCATGCTGGCGTTCGTGTGGGAGACACTCTTGTGACTTCCGGCCTTGGGGGCATTTTCCCGAAGGGCATTCCTGTTGGAACCGTTAAGGATGTGCGAAAGGCCGACCTAGATGTAATGCGTTTGATGGACGTGGAACCCTTCCAGGATTTCGCCATGTTGGAGGAAGTCTTTGTGATGGAGAAGGAGCCGGACTGGATTGTAAAGGAGTTGCTGAATGAATAATTTTGGTTGGCTCAAGGTTTTGATCCTTTTTGTGATTTCCTTTGCCTTGCAGGTGACTGTGGCTGACTGGTTGCAGATCTTTGGTATTGGTCCTGACATTGTCGTTATTTTTATTGTAGCCGTAGCAATTAAGTACGGTCCTGCAGCAGGTTGCCTTTGGGGCTTTGTTGCTGGATTCTCCCAGGATGTGTACGCTCCTGTAGAGTGGCTTGGCGCAAATACCATTGCCATGACGGTACTTGGCTTTGCTGTTGGACAACTTGAAGAAAGATTCCTTACCTTGAATATGCCTGCAAAGGTTGGGGTGCTGGGGCTTGGCTTCTTTGTCTGCGATATGGTTTATTTTGGCGTTACAGGACTTTCCAAGGAAATTGTCACGAATCTGTTCCTGACCAAGAGTGTTCCCGAATGCATTTACACCATGTTTATTGGTGCCATCGTTTTTTATCTGGACTCGGGATCCGTAAAAAAGAAGAAGCATGTCTAAGGGATCTGTAGATAGCGAAATTTTGCAGAATCGAAATTGGAACATCCTCATCTACATGATGGGGGTTGTTGTCTTGTTCGGCATCCTTTTGTTTAGACTCTTTTCGCTGCAGTACACTCACTACGACGAAAACTTGCAACGTTCCGATAACAACCGTATCCGCAAGGTGGAACTGGTTGCGGAACGAGGCTACATCTATGATCGCAATGGTGAAGTCCTTGTTCGCAATAGGCCTTCTTACCAGATTGCAATCCGTTCTACCAGCTTGCCTCGAAAAAAGGAGCTGAGGGATTCCGTTTTCAATAGGCTTCTCGGCATCCGCAACAAGTCCGGTGAGCGAATGTTTGACTCGCTTTCGTTGGATACGGCCTTCCAGCGTTCCCGTTGGATCAAGACTCGTCCTATCCGATTGATGGAAGATGCTTCTGCAGAGCAGGTTGCCATTATTGAGGAACATTCGTCCGAACTCCCTGGTGTTGAGACCTTGATTGAATCTCGACGTGAATATCCCTATGGAACACTGGCGTCTCACGTTCTGGGCTACACCAGTGAAATTTCTGAAGAGCAATTGAAGTTGCCGGAATACGAAGGCTATTCCCAGGGCGACCGCATTGGTCAAAAGGGCTTGGAGCAAGGCTACGACAAGGAGTTCCGTGGTGTTAACGGAATGAAGCTTGTGGAAGTGAACGCCTCCGGCCGTGAAATGGGGCAGGTGGCTGGAGTGGAGGGTACGCCTCCGGTTCCGGGTCTTCATCTGGTTTCTACACTTGATCTTCGCCTGCAGAAAGTTGCTGAAGAGGCTATCCCTGATAGTGCCAAGGGCGCCCTCGTAGCTTTGGATCCTCGTACAGGTGAAATCCTGGCGATGGTAAGTTCTCCTAGACTGGACCCGAACATCTTCTCGCTGAAGCGTCGTGAACGAAATAAGGGCTGGGCGCATGTGGCCCTGGATTCCATGCGTCCTCTTACTAACCGCGCCATTTCTGGAACCTATCCGCCGGCATCCGTGTTCAAGCTGGTTACAGCAGGCGCAGGTTTGGAAAATGGAGTCCTGTCTGAAAGCAAGTACTATCCGAAGTCTTGTACAGGCGGCTACCAGTATGGTGCGCGCTATCAGAAATGCTGGGGTACCCATGGAAATTTGAATGTGGTTCATGCGATTCGACTTTCCTGCGATGTGTTTTTCTATCAGGCCGGTCTTGATATTGACATGGCTCGTATCAACGAATTTGGCCGTCGTTTTGGTCTTGGTGAGAAGCCTCTTGGTGTTGACATTCCTGGTGAAAAGGCCGGGTGGCTTCCCGATTCTGTTTCGTTCAATGAAAAGAATAAGCGCCTTGGCTGGCGCTGGGCTCGCGGTTTGATTCTGAACCTTTCCATTGGTCAGGGGCAGATTGTAACGCCTTTGCAGCAGGCGGTTCTGGTTGGCTCGCTGGCGACGAACGAAGGCGTGTATAGGCCCCACTTCATGAAGGAACTTCGCGATGACAGCGGTAAGGTTGTTCGCCGTTATGAACCGGAGATTGTCCGCTCTGGAAAGATGAAGCCTTACACCCACCGCATTATCTTGAGTGCAATGGATTCCGTGGTGAACCATCCGGGTGGAACCGGTAAGCGCGGGGCTCTTCCGAATATTCGTGTTGGTGCGAAGACAGGTTCCGGCGAATGGAAGAAGGGAGAGAAAACCCATGCATGGTATGCAGCTGTGGCTCCTCTGTATGACCCGCAGATTGCGGTGGCTGTGATTATGGAAGCCGCCGGTGGTGGCGGTGCTGTATCAGGACCTATCGCCAAGAAGGTGATGACTGCCTTCTTCGAGAACAAGGCCGCAGACGAGGAACGCATGAACGCCTCCAAGGAGGAAGAACGATGAATTCCGGGAAACTCCTGAATAATCCGTTGAAGTTTGACTGGTTCTTTATTGTGCTGGTACTCGCCTTGATGTCTTGTGGTATTGCCTTGGTATATTCTGCCACGGTGGCCGAGGATGTTGCCTTGACGGATAAGTTCTGGTTCAAGCAGATTTCCTATTTCCTGTTTGGATCGTTGCTTGCTGCAGCGCTTGTGTTTGTTCGAATTGATTGGTTGAAACGTATTGCGGTGCCGTTTTACGGATTGGCCTTGGTTCTTCTTTTCATTGTGCTGTTCCTGGCAGGAGATGTTGTAAAGGGCGCAGGAAGATGGATTGACCTTGGTGTTTTCAAGTTACAGCCGTCGGAGTTTGCGAAGATTGCGTACCTGCTTATTATTTCCTACTGGCTTTCGAAACATCCCGTGAGTCTTCATAAGGTCAAGACGTTCGTTGTACCGTTCTTGCTGTTCATTGTTCCCTTTGGCCTTGTTTTGAAACAGCCCGACTTGAGTACGGCTCTTGTGTTCATCGCTGTGACCATGGTAGGATTCTTTTTTGCTGGACTAACCTTGATGGACATGTTCCTGATTGTGAGTCCGGTTCTTTCGGTATTGCTGTCCCACTCCCAGGAAGTTGTATTCGAGGCGTTGTGGGGGCTCTTGATTTGTGCAGTTGTTTTTGTACTGATTCGTAGAAAATTACCGAAGATTCTTTCTGGAATTTTCCTCTTTGCCAACATCCTGGCTGGGTATGCTAGTTCCATGGTCTGGAATATGCTGGAACCTCACCAGCAGAAACGTGTGAATACGTTCCTCGATCCCATGAGCGATCCTCTTGGGGATGGATATCAGGTGCTGCAGTCCATGACGGCCATCGGCAGTGGCGGTCTTACAGGGAAGGGCTTTGGTAACGGTACTCAGACGAACCTGGCTTTCTTGCCTGAAGAACATACGGACTTTATTTTTAGTGTGCTGGGAGAACAGTTTGGCTTTGCCGGTTGTGCGGTGGTACTTGTTCTTTATGCCTTGTTCCTTTGGCGCGCGACTTCAATTTGCAAGCAGACTTCCGATCCCTTTGTGACAATCATGGTCATGGGGGCATCGACAATCTTCCTTTTCCATATATTGGTGAATGTGGCGATGACCATTGGGCTTATGCCTGTGACTGGCTTGCCTCTTCCGTTCCTTTCCTATGGTGGTTCCTTTGCACTAACTTGCATGGTGCTTGTTGGTTTGCTGCTTAGCCTTCGATTCCAGGCGAGCCGTCGATAGACGGTTCGCGGACGGTAAACGAAATATTTCAGAAAAAGTAACGACGTTTGTCATGAAAAAAACGTGTCTATAAGTAGGCGCGTTTTTTTTGTTGGAGAATTCTATGGAACGTCGAGAAGTTTATCGTGGGTTCACGAAGATGGTTGGACATGTTGGCGGCTTTGTGTTTGGATCTGAATGTCTTGGGTGCGGTGGTGCATCCGAGGTCCTGGATCCCTGGCTTTGCCCATCATGCGAAAAGGAATTGGGAAATTTGGCAAAGGCCTGTGTTTTTCCTAAGGATGACGTGATGAGCCTCTTTCCTATGCGCCCGTTGACACGGAGAATGATACATGCCCTTAAGTACGGGCGTATTCCCGGTATGGCGACCTATCTTGTAAAGCATTCCTCGGCGGGACCTCTAGGGATGGTTGGACGGGAATTGCAAATGCTGCCCGCGCCTCTCTTTTTTGTTCCTGTTCCTATTCACCGAGCCAGGTTTAGAGAACGAGGCTATAACCAAGCCGAGAAAATTGCCGCTGCGCTGGCGCTGGTATCTGGTGGGAAGGTGTGCCGATGGCTTAAGAGGAAAAAATTTGTTGTTTCTCAGACAAAATTGTCCAAGGAGGCCAGAGAGAGCAATGTGGCGGGAGCGTTTGAGGCTAGTCTTCCGAGAACGATGCCCAGTCGAGGAACGGTCATTGTGGTAGATGATGTCTACACCACCGGTGCGACCACGTCTGCTTGCCTTGGCGCCTTTGGCCGGGATTTTCCATTGGCTGTGAAGGTGTGCACCTTGCTTTATGATGAACCTGCTACCGCGGCCGCTGATTTTGCCGCAGATTTACAGGCGGACTGGGATTCCATAAGGTAGGTGAAATAAAAAAACTGCAGCCGGTGGGCTGCAGCCTTGCAAGCGGAGGAAGAGGGACTCGAACCCCCAAGCCTTACGGCGGCGGTTTTCAAGACCGCTGACTTACCAATTAGCCTATTCCTCCGGGAGGTTCAACAAGGATAGAAAAATTTGCCCTTTTTCGTCAACTTGAAGAACTGCGGGGATGTCTTTTAACTATAATTTTCAATGTATGATGGATAATAACACAACCACACAGTCTGAATCCCAAAGAATTCTCGAGCTTCTTTTCACGAAGATGCCGGAAATTGCAGCTGAACGTAATATGGACAGCTTGCTTATACTAATGGCAGACTTGGGACGCTCCATTGTGTCTGCTGACCGTTGCTCCCTTTGGCTATTGGATGAAGATGGCGGCGAACTTTGGACAAAAGTTGCCCATGGAGTCAAGGAACTCCGTGTTCCCTCCAATGCCGGGTTCGTCGGTTATTCTGCCAAGACCGGCGAGGATCTTCTGATTGAGGATGCGTACTTGGATGCTAGGTTTGACCGCCGAAGCGACGAGAAGACCAAGTATAGGACGGCCTCTGTAATGACAGTGCCTCTGATGAATTCCCAGGGCAAGGTGATGGGTGTGTACCAGGCAATCAACAAGGTCGGTGAAGAAAAGGTGTTCTCCAAGGTTGACTTGGAACGTCTGCACCTGACTGCAGTCTATTCTGCGAAGACGGTTGAGTCTGCCATGCTTACCTCTGAACTGGAGAAAACCCAGAAGGAAATTATTCACATTCTGGGTGAAGCTTCTGAATGCCGTAGTCCTGAGACTGGCGGACACATTCAGCGTGTGGCGGAGATTTCTGCGAAGCTGGCCGAGTTCCTTGGTCTTTCTCCTGAGGAAGTGGACAAGATTCGTCTTGCTGCTCCTATGCATGACCTGGGCAAGGTTGGTATTCCTGATTCTGTGTTGAACAAGCCGGGTAAGCTGACTGATGCGGAATATGCCCACATGAAGACCCATTCTGAACTTGGCTACAACATGCTGTGCAAGTCTAAGCGCGAACTTCTTCGTTTCGCTGCTAACGTGGCTCGATCCCACCATGAACGTTGGGATGGTCGTGGATATCCTCTAGGCTTGAAGGGCGCAGAGATTCCCTTGGCAGGCCGTATCTGCGCTGTGGCGGATGTGCTTGACGCTTTGTCCAGCCCTCGTTGCTATAAGGCTCCCTGGCCCGAGGAGAAGGTTCAGGAAGAGTTTAGGAAAGTTAGAGGAACCCAGTTCGATCCGACCATCGTGGATGTTCTGATTGAACATTGGGACGACATCTATGCCTGCTACAGGAATTCGCCTCACGAAGGTGACGATTCCACAGGCGAAAGCAGGCGATAGTTTGCCGATAGAATTGTTAGGAAGAGCGGGGTTCGAGCCTCGCTCTTTTTTTTGCTCAAAGTAAGTTGCCTTGTGAGTTTGTTCCAAACGTGTCGGATGAATTGCAAAACAAAAAACCTCCGATTTTACTCGGAGGTTTTTTCGTGGCACCGGTCAGAGTTGAACTGACGACACGCGGATTTTCAGTCCGCTGCTCTACCAACTGAGCTACAGCGCCGAAATGGTAGACCAAATATAGTATGCTATGTGAGGTTTGTCAAGGGTAAATAGAATATTACTGATGTTTTTTCCTTTTTCCCGAATAATCTTCTAAATTTAGGAGTAGGGTGATGAAATCGAATGCCGGAAGTGGGATGCTTTTGGCTTAATTGCATTTAGGAAAAAACATGGATTTTTCTAGGAATTGTGGTAAAATTGTAGCCCTTGGCTGTTTTGGTGTGGCTTTGGCCGGGCTTGTTGCATGTTCTGATGAGAGCACATCCTCTAACGAAAGTCGAGAACCGATTATAGTTATTGACCCTGAGACGGGTGATACCAGCACCGTGATTATCAATCCTGAGACTGGTGATTCCATGAAGGTTGAAAGCGCTGATACCATTCGCGTTATCGATCCTATTACTGGTGATACCATCCGCACAATTGATACCGTCTTCGTTCCGGCTGATACGACTATCCATTGGGTTGGTAATTCCTCCTTGATTATTACTGAAATCTCCCCGGTGAATTTGAACTGGATGGATGATCAGGGCAGCGACCCGGGTTGGGTTGAAATTTACAATGCTGGTAACGAATCAGCCAACCTTAACGGCTATGCCCTTGTTGAAAACTTGAATAGCGCCCGTAAGTGGGTCTTTGGAGATGTTCCTCTGCCGCCGAAGACTTTCACTACCGTATTCTGCGATAAGAAGAATTTGGTCAAGGCTCCTGCTGATACGGAACTTGGCAAGGGTCGTCCTCATACCAACTGGAAGTTGGAAAAGGATGGTGGTTCCGTTTATCTCGTGGACAAGTACTATGCCATCCGCGACTCGGTGCATTACCCGGAACTTTCCTCTGGCATGAGCTGGGGTATTCTTGACGGTGGCGTGTGGAAGTATTTTGATACACCTACTCCGGAAAAGCCCAATACTGATCAGCCGGCATACGATGGCCTGGTTCCTGAATTCAGTTTCAATGGTGCACAGGGCGGTTTCTATAACAGTGATGTAACCTTGAATCCTCCTCAACTGTCTGACGGTATGAAGATCCGTTGTACCCAGAATGGCTCTGCCCCTACCAAGGATTCTCAGGAATTCAACCAGCCTATCGTTATCAGCAACAATACTGTTCTTCGCTGCGCAGCCTACAAGGATGGACTGCTGACAAAGAAAGTCGTGACCAATACCTATTTCATTGGCGAACAGGTCAACATGCCTGTCGTAGCCGTGTCTGTTGACTCTGCTTTCTTCAAGAACAACTACTTGACTCACCTGAGCTGCCAGGATCCCAAGACCTGCCCGTCTGGCTTGATGGCCGATGTGGAATATCCTGTTCATGTGGAATACTTCGCTGAAGGTAGCAAGAGCAAGGAAAAAACTTGGGAAATCGATGCAGGTATTTCCTTGATGGGTAACTGGAGCCGTGTTCAGGATAAGAAGACTGTCGCTATCGTTATGCGCGAGGAATACGAAGATGGTTGGCTCCATTATTCCCTCTTCGAAACCCGCAAGAGTGAAAAGGACAAGTACAAGGCTTTCAACCTCCGCAACAATGGTAACCGCTTTGTGAGCGACTACATTGAAGATGCTGTGGGTGGCGCTATCCTTGAAGGCAGTGGCGTTGACTATCAGCGTAGCCGTCAGGTTGTGGTGTTCTATAACGGAAAGTACTACGGCATTCACGATATGCGTGAACGTTACAACAAGAGCTACGTGGAATCCAATTACGGTATTGACGCAAGCACTGTGAACTTCATCAAGCATCTTGGCCGCGAAGTGTCTGCAAGCAACGGTACCGTGGACAACTACCTGGGCACCTTGGAATTTATCAGCGGTGGCGACATGACCAATCCTGATAACTACGCCATGGCCAAGACTCTTATCGACATGGGCAATTATGCTGACTACATGGCTACAGAAATCTTTAGCCACAATGGTGACTGGCCTGCTAATAACGTCCGTGCCTGGAGAACTCCGGAACAGCCGTGGAAGTTCATGGTCTACGACCTTGACCATGGTTATGGCTGGCAGTGGGGCACCGAAGGCTTTAGCGACCATACCAACATGTTTACCTGGATTAAGCAGGGTGGTACAAGCACCGCAAAGTGCCACAACAACAAGGATGTTCTTTGCTTCCACAACCTGTACGTAAGTTTGAGCAAGAACAAGGACTTCCAGCGTCTCTTTGTGAACCGTTCTGCAGTGATGCTTCAGAACTACCTGAATGGTTCCATGGTAGAAAAGGTTGTTGACGCCATGGTTGCCACCATGGATCCTGCGGAAATGGAACGAGATACTGAAAAGTTCCATCAGCCGGATAAGTACTATCCGGATGGCTTCAGCAAGACCGGTTCTGTGATCAAGGCTTGGGCTAAGGATCGTGATGCTGTGGTGAAGAGCGAATATATCAAGGAATTCGGCCTTTCTGGCGAAATCACCGTTTCTATCGGATCCTCTGGTAAAGGCGCTGTCTTGATGGAAGGTATGAAGCTTCCTGGCAATCCGTACCAGGGTAAGTTCTTCGGCGGTGTTCAGATGGAATTGACTGCTGTTCCTGATGCAGGGTCTGTATTTGCCGGTTGGTCTGACGGCGCTACCGAAAATCCCCATATCATTACTCCTGCGGATGGCATGACCATTACCGCAAGCTTCAAGTAATAGAGCTTGAATGTGTTTTAAGAAGCGCGGGCGTAAATGCCCGCGCTTTTTTCTTTGATGGTGGGACTTGCGTGGGCTTAATTTCTAACTTTGATGGTATGGTAAGTTCTCGAAAGAATCCCGAAGATAAAAGCTATGTCCGAGCCATGTTCGATGAAATTTCCGGCCGGTACGACTTTTTGAATCACACCCTCAGCTGTTTTCAGGATATTCGCTGGAGACGGGCCTGCTGCCGCGAGCTGAAGCGCTTGAAACCGGGAAGGCGACTGCTGGACCTGTGTGGCGGTACGGGAGATTTTGCTGTAACTTACGAGAAGTTTAATGGCGTCCAGGATGTAGCCGTACTGGGAGATTTTTCCTTCGGTATGCTGAAAGGTGCCGAGGGAAAGAAAACTTCTGCGGTTCCCGTTCAGTTGGATGCTATGAAGATGCCCTTTGGCGATGCCGCCTTTGACGTGGTGCTGAATGGCTTTGGCATGAGGAACTTGCCCAACGTCGAAGCTGGCCTTAAGGAATCTGCCAGGGTGTTGAGTAACGGTGGCTACCTGCAGGTGCTGGAATTTTTCTCCCCGAGAAACGTCTTCAATAAATTTTTCTACAAGGTGTTGGCTCCGATGTTTATTCCTGTAATGGGAGCCTTGTTCAGCAAGCATGATGCCTACGAATACCTTGTGAATTCCGTACTGCATTTCTTGCCTGTAGACGAATTTGTGAAGCTTGCCGAGAAGAATGGCTTTGAACTGGTGCATGTAAAGCCTTGCTTTTGGGGCGTAGCTTATCGTGTGCTTTTAAGGAAGGTGGGCTAGTGGGTCGCTATATCCTGGGAGTGACGGGTGCCAGTGGGGCAGTGTACGCCACACGCACGGCAATGTACCTGAAGCGCATGGGACATGGTGTTACCGCTGTTGTTTCTGGGCCCGGTCGCGAGGTTGTCGCCTACGAAGGTCAGGAATCCTTTTACGATTATTGCGATGACCTTCCTAACGTAGAAGACTTCTTTGCTGAATGTGCTAGCGGAAGTGCCGACTATGCGGGGATGGCCGTAGTGCCCTGTTCCATGGGAACTCTTGGCAGAATGGCTGCCGGCACGGCGGACAATCTGTTGATTCGTTCTGCTGATGTGTGTCTTAAGGAACGCCGCCCCCTGGTAATTGTTCCTAGGGAGATGCCATACAATTTGATTCATCTTGAAAACATGGAACGTTTGACCCGGGCTGGAGCCGTGGTGATTCCTGCGTCGCCTCAGTTCTACAGCAAGCCGGCAACTATCGAAGCGCTTGTGGATACCGTAGTGGTAAAAGTCCTGAAGCACTTGGGAGTGCCTGCTGAAAAGTTGAGTGATATAATTAAACCTTGGGGCAAGTGAACAATTAACAGTTAACAATGAAGAATGAAGAATGAAGAATGAAGAATGAAGAATGTTCGTATTTCATCTTTCATCTTTCATCTTTCATCTTTCATCTTTCATATTCCATTTTACAAGTTATGCTTAAGAAGATTTTAGAATTTGGTCACTTGGTGCGATTGAGTCATTCTCTATTCGCCATGCCTTTTGCTTTGGGTTCCATGTGGGTGGCCGCCAACGGATTCCGTGATATGAGCTGGCAGGAAACGGCCCGCATTGTGGTGCTGATTGTCCTTTGCATGGTGACTGCCCGCAATAGCGCGATGAGCTTTAACCGCATTGCTGACGCGGACATTGACGCCAAGAACCCTCGTACCGCGAAAAGGCATTTGCCTGATGGTCGCCTTGACAAGAAATCAGTTGTTGCTTTTCTTGCTGTTAACGGAATTCTCTTTGTCTTGTTTGCGGCGTTGCTTCAGCCGTTGGCAGGTTTGCTCGCCTTACCTGTGTGGCTTTTGCTTCTGTCTTATTCCTACTGGAAACGCTTTAGCTGGCTTTGCCACTGGTTCCTGGGTTTTGCCATCGGGATGAGCCCTCTTGGCGCTTGGATTGCCATTCGCGGGGAATTCGCCTTGTTCCCGATTTTCCTGTTGGTGATTCTGATGCTCTGGATGGGTGGCTTTGACATTATCTACGCTACCCAGGATGAAGAAATTGACCGCCAGCTAGGGCTCTATTCAGTTCCTGCCCGCTTTGGTCGTAAGCGTTCTCTGCAGATCGCCTTCTGGAGTCATGTGGCAATGATTGCCTTGTGTGTTGCCTTTGGCCTTGTGTGGTCCATGGGCGTTGCCTGGTGGGCTGTTACCGCCTTGATGACGGCGGCAATCAGCTATATACACTTGTTTAGAAAGTCCGATGATCTAGATGCCATGAACAGGGATTTCTTCTTGGCCAATGTGGCTATCAGTGTCCTTGTCATGGTTGGACTTGTGGTTTGGATTCTCATGGGAGGTGATGTCAATGTCCTCTACTAACGGCCCTAAGAAATTTGATAACGAAGATAAGATCAAGATGTTTGAACGTCTTGGATCCATAGGCGCCATCTTTGCCCTGATTATCATCATGATGATTGAAAGTGGAAAGTTCCCTGCCTACCAGAGCCTGCTTGACATGGGACTTACCGCCATGATTGTTGTGCTGGCTGTAGCTCTTACAGGAAGTGTATTCTTCAAGACAAAGAGGAAGTAGGATTTTTTAGTTGCAGTTGATACTGCGCGAAATCTAGATTTCAAGGTCGGCGGAGTAGACGGTTTGAACGTCGCCGTCGTCGGTCTCGAAAAGAAGGCTTCCGTCGGGTTGCATGTCTAGGATGCGGCCCGATTTTTTTTGCACTCCTTCTCCGCCGTCGCGGTTCTGGTCGGTGCATTTTTTGCTGACGATGATGGTGCCGCGGGCGCCGATGAACTGATCCATCTTGCGCCAGGCCTGGACCCAGGGGGAGATGCCGAAAGCCTTGAACTGCCCGAGGGCTCGTTCTAGATTTCCGACGATGGCCTGCATCAGTCTTTCGCGATTGATTGGCTTGCCCGCGATGGCCTTCAGGGTAGTGACGGCGCGCCCGATGGAACTGTAGTCCGACGGGTCGCTGTTGACGTTGATTCCTATGCCGAGATTGAGTGCTGGCCTTGCGCCCGGCATGTACACGATTTCGGCCAATATGCCGCAGAACTTGCTTTTCCCGCAGAGGATGTCGTTGGGCCACTTGACGGTAACGCGGTCCTGCTGTGGAGTTGTATCGCCCTGCAGGTCCTTGAAGGTTTCGGCAAGAGTTAGGGCAACAACTTGGGTAATCTGGGGGGTGGTTGCCAGAGGGATACCTTCAAGCGGAACCAGGATGTTGAAGTAGAGGTTCCTGCCGGCAGGGGATGTCCAGGTTCGTTCATGACGGCCACGTCCGGCAAGCTGCTTGTCTGCAATGAAGAGGGCGCCCGGGGCGATTTCGCCTGCGGCTGCCATAAGTTTCATTTGGGTGTGGGTGCTTTCTATGGTCTCGAACAAGTGGGCGGGAGTGCCATTGAAATCCAGGATGTTCCACTGGCTGAAATTCTTTTCGGCGGAAAACATCATTCGTCTTTCTTCTGGTCTTCAATCATCTTCAGGGCTTCTTCCGGGAAGATGTTGAAGTATTCACGCTTGCGGTCTTCGAATAGCTGCAGAAGACGTTCCTGTTCGAACTGTTCGCGGTCGATGTTTTGCATGAAGAACTCGTCGCGGGCAAAGTCGCGGGTGGTCATGAGCTTCTTCATTTCTTCGGAAAGATCGACCTGGTCCCATAGAATGTAATAGGAGCCCACTATACCGTCGGCAAAGATGTCCACGTTCAAGGTGACTGCGTTGCTCTTGGAAGAGTCTGCCAGTTCCACTTTTGTTTCGCGCTTCTCAGGGCGGAATACGTCCACGTCGTTGACGGGCTTCGTCAAGTCCTGAGCCGTGGCGCTTATCGCAAGGGCGAAAATAGCGGATGTTAAACAGATTCTAGTCACCATAGGGATAATATAGTTTCAAATGGGAGCAAAAACAAATAGACGCAAAACTAAGTGAAAAATCCTACTACAAATTGCAATAGCCTGGGTTAGACATCCAGGGGCATCCAGGGCTTGACTACTTCAACAGAGGTAAGCTTGTTCTGCCTTGCCCTGCGGATGGCCGCTGCAGCAATCATGGCGCCGTTGTCGGTACTAAGACTGCGTTCTGGAATGCAGAATCGAATGCCGTGTTTACCGCAGTAGTCTTGCAGACGGGTGCGGAGCCAAGCGTTGGCGCTGACGCCACCACCGACCACCAGGGTTTTCATCTTTGTTTTTTTCAGGGCGTTGATTGTCTTTGTGACTAGACTGTCTACAATGGCGTCTTCAAGGGACGCACAGATGTCGCCCAGATTCTTTTGGATAAATTCAGGATCGTGGGTTTCCGTGTAGCGGAGTACAGCGGTCTTTAAGCCGCTGAAGGAAAACTCGCAATTGTCGTGGGAACGAAGCGCTCTGGGAAATTCTACGAATTTACGGTTGCCGTTGGCGCCAAGCTTGCTGATGGTTGCGCCTGCGGGGTATTTGAGCCCCAGAAGTTTACCACACTTGTCGAAGGCTTCGCCTGCGGCGTCGTCGCGGGTGCGTCCGATGCTTGTGTACTTGAAGCCGGGTTCTTCCAGAACCAGTTCCGTGTGGCCGCCGGAGACGGTAAGGGTCAGGAACGGCGGTTCGATGTCGGGATTGCTGAGCCAGGCCGCAGCAAGGTGCCCTTCCAGATGGTTCATTCCGTAGGCGGGAATTTGCAGATCTCGGGCCAGCCCCTTTGCAAAGCTTGCGCCAACAAGGAGCGGCCCCATTAGGCCAGGGCCTGTTGTATAGGCGATGGCGTCGATGTCTTCCATCTTGATGCCCGCTTCCTTGACGGCAGCCTCGGCGATGGGTGCGATTTTCTGCAGGTGCGCACGGGCGGCGATTTCAGGAACTACGCCGCCATAGAGGGCGTGTTCATCAATCTGACTATACAGCGGATTGGATAAAACCTTGAGAGGGTCGTCCTGCAGTACGGCGCAGGCGGTTTCGTCGCAGCTGGATTCAATGCCGAGCCAAATCATTCTTCTGTTTCCTCATTAGGAGCTTCGGGTTTTGTGACCTTCTGCTGCAATCTTACCTTTTCGGGCTTGACCTGGATTGCCTTGATTGCTTTCTCGCGGTTGATGCTTGCCGGTAGGCTCAGTTTCACTGTGGGCGGGAGGCTGTCTACGTCTTCGATGGCGAATCGGTTGTACTCAAGGACAAGATCGAGATCTGTTCTTTCTATGGAATCCAAGGTGGTTTCACCGCCGGTAATTTCGACAGAAACTGTGTTGGGAACAAGCGAGTATTTTTCCTTGTCGAACATGCCGATGAGGCTAACAGGAATGTTCTTGAATTCCTTGGTGCTCATCTTCTGGATGTTAACAGAAATCTTGATGGTGGAATCGCTTGGGGTTACGAAGGGCGGAAGAGTTGAGAAGTCCAGGGGGACATTGAATTCTTCGCTCTTGTAAAGAGAGTCAAAATATACAGAGTCTGTATGGATGTCGATGATTCTTGCCAATGCGTTTCGGGCTCCGGATACATTTAGTTCCTCCGGAGAAATCCTGGGCTCATCTGCAAGGAGGTATCCCTGGACTGCGTTAAACTGGGCGTTGGACTTTAAGGGAATGTTTCTGGTGATTCGAGTGTCAACGTCAATGTCAACAAAGAGCAACTGGTTTTCGGGCTCTACAAAGTTAATGTCGGGAAAACCTTGGGCAACAAAGTTCTTGCTGTCAAGATGGATTCTGGAAGAACCGAGCTCGATTTTTTGCAGATCGACAATCATGGAAATGATTCCAGGATTTTTATTGATCTGCTGCTGCATACGGATCAAGTCCCAGGAATGTCCTTCGACGGTAACCTGTATGGAGTGAGGAGGCTTGTTGGCGATGGCCATGTTTTCGGGTAGCTTGACATAGCTCAGGGGAACTTCCATTGTCAATTGGAAGTCTTTTTGTGAAATGACAAGAAACCAAAGGGCTATGCCAAAGATCAGTGCTGTTATCTTTAATAAGATGTTTCCCATAGTCGTCCCTTAAAGAACACTCTATAATTTAGTTATATTCTGCTTGTGTTCGGACAACTAGGCTATTTAATATCAGAATCTTTTAGAGGAATGAAGCAGCACCGTACGGTGATTCTGCCATCCCTTGTGACTATTTTCCTTTGTTCCCTTTTGCTGTCGGCATCTGTTTCCATTTTTGGAGGCGTGACCAAGGTACTTTCCGCAGAGAAGAACCTTTATGTGGTCGAAGCCTTTTTGCCGGAGACGGTAAGCTCAGACTCCCTTTCGGTAATCCACAAGCGCCTGGTTCATTTTAAGCACATCGAGTCGGTTTCCTTTGTTAGTGCGGATTCTGCCTTGGCAGACTTCAGGAACCATTTTTCTGGGGAAATGCTGGATCTTGTAGAGGGAAACCCTATTCCCCCGTTTTTTAGACTGACCCTGGATGAAACGAGCAGGAACCCGGCAGACCTGGTTGATGTAAAGAACGCCCTTGCCCGGGAACCTTTTTTTGAAGAAGTTCAGGCGCCGGTGGAATGGGTTGAAAAGATTGCCGCCTGGAAGTTCAAGATGCTTTTCTGGCCGATTTGTGTCAGCGTACTTTTGCTTGTGACCTTGTCACTGATTATCTGCAATTCTGTCAGGCTTTCTCTGATGTCTCGAAAGCTTCTGGTGGAGAACATGAAGTATGCCGGCGGAAGCCACTTCTTTATCCAGTTCCCCTTTGTGATGCAGGGCGTTATCCAGGGCCTTGTCGGCAGTGGTCTTGCTGTGGTTCTCATGTTCACCATTGTAAGGTCTGTGGCGGAGATGTTCCCTATTGTGGACGCCAATCTTGCTGGATTGGGGCTGATTCTTTTGTCCGTGGTCCTTCTGGTTACGGCTTTGTCTGCTTACTTTAGTTTCCGTACCGTTCGTGGATTCTTGACCATTAAGCGTAATGAGCAGGATTAGTTGATGCGCCTGTTTGTCTTGATTGTCTGCCTATTGGTTGGTATTGGTTTTGCTGCTCCCGCAAAAAACCAGGGGAAGGCTGCGGCAAAGCCCGTGGCTAAGGCAAGTACATCCAAGGCTAGTACAAACAAGTCGGCTACCAAGAAGACCGACGCACAGATTAACGAACAGAAAAACGCGCTTAAGAAACTGGAGTCAGATCTTGCGAAGAAAAGGCAAGAACTGGCCTTGCTGGAAAGCGAAGAAAAGGGCGTGCTGAACACATTGTCCCTTTTGGATCAGAATCTGAACCAGACTCGCACTTACATTCATGAGTTGGCCAAAAGTGAAGCGATGCTTGAAAGGGTCATAAATCAGTTGACCATGGATATAGACTCTTTGGACAATAAGATTGAACTCCGCAAGGAGGCCATGAAAAAGCGAATTAGAACTTTGTATGTAAATGGCCGTGCCAGTGAAGCCAAGGTTCTTTACAGCTTGCTAACCCAGAAGGGAAATCCGGAACGTCAGGTATACTGGGTTCATCACATCTTGTACAAGGATCAGGAAGAAATCGAAACCTTGCAGGCCTTGATCCAGGAACGTGACGAAAAGAAGCTGCAGGAAGAATCCCATCTTGAAGACTTGAAGGGCATGCGCTCGAAGAAGGCTGCCGAAGAGAAGGGACTGGTCTCCCAGATGTCGGGCCAGGAAAAGATGCTTAAGTCCCTGAAGAACGACCAGAACATGCAGCGTAGGGCTTTGCAGGAGTTTGAACAAAACCAGAAGACCATGCTTGCCTTGATCAAGAAGCTGGAAGAACGTCGCAAGAAAGAAATCGAGGCCGCCAAGAAGGCTGAAGCCGAACGCAAGGCTCGCGAAAAGGCGCAAAAGAGTAAGAAGGATTCCAAGAAGGAACCGCCGGCAAAGACAGTAACCAAGCCGAAGATTACCGTGGCAGAGTCGGTAAAGGGCCCCAAGTGTACTCCGCTCAAAGGTGAAATCATCAGTCAGTACGGTTTGCAGGAACATCCTGTGCTGCATATCATGACACGAAACTTGGGTGTGGAAATTAGAGGAAAACGTGGAGAAAAGATTCTTGCCGCTTCCGCAGGAACTGTGGTGATGGTATCCGAAATTGACGGCCGTGGCCCATCGGTGATTATCGAACATGCCGGTGGAACCTACTCCGTATATGGCCATATGAAGTCAATTAAGGTCCAGGAAGGCAATGAAGTGCGAAATTGCGAAGAAATTGGTGAGGTGGGTGACGTAGGCTCCTTAAATGGAATTAAATTGTATTTCCAAGTGAGTGAAGGAACACAGACCGTGGATCCTTTACAGTGGTTAAAGCAAAAATGATCGAATATACTTTAAATGGCCCAGTCTCCCAGGAACGTGCCCGCATCCGTTTGATGTCGGCGCTCCGCGAGAATCGATTCCCTCAGTCTATTTTGATTGACGGGCCTGCAGGTATTGGCAAGAAGGCTTTGGCCATGGAAATTTCCAAGGCGTTGCAGTGCACCAATCCCAATATGCGCCCCTGCGGTCATTGCTTTGGCTGCAAGATGGCTATGGATTCCGGTTCGACGACCGACTGGGTGATTCCTCTGGAAGCCAAGGAGGCCGATGCCAAGAGCGCCGACGAGGTGGCCGCCGGAAGTACAGCCAAGACCGTTGAAGACATCAAGCAGGAATACATCAAGAAGATCCAGGCGAATCCTTACAGCGTCGATCTTTTCAGCGTAGGATCCTTTATCTCTGTCGATTTGATCCGTAGCATGACAAATGGATTTGTCATGAAGGGCGACCGCGTTCGCGTTGTAATTATCGCCGAGGCGGACCGGATGAACGAAGCCGCCTCCAACGCCTTTCTCAAGACTCTTGAGGATGTTCCGCCCGATACCTACTTCATCTTGACCACCTCTTCCCGCGAAAAGATGTTGCAGACCATTCGCTCCCGCTGTTTGGCTTTGCACCTGCTGCCCCTGACAGACAAGGAAGTTCGTTCCGAGTGCCTTAGGGTGGGTGGCGAAGACTTTGATGAAAACTCCCTGACAGACGATGTGATTGGTCTTGCGGTAGGTTCTCCTGGTAAGGCCCTGTATTATGCCGATCATAGTGCGGAATGGACCCGTCTTGCTGTGGAGTTTGTGCGTCTTTCTCTGTTGCAGAACTACACCGAGTTGTTCTTCAAGTTAGACGAGGCTGCCCTGGACAAGGCATACGAAGCCAACCGATTCCTGGAAGTACTGTCCTACCTGATTGCGGACCTGCTTCGCCTGTATGGTGGTGCACCTCTGCGTCTTCCGGAATCCACTGCCAACGTTGGCATTGAGAATTTCCCCCGCGTAAATGCAACTGCGCTGGAACTGGCGCTTGTTACTGTTGAGGAGACGATAACCCGCATTGAAAGTCGTCGAATCGGCGCGATTATGGGTCTCCAGTCTCTGTCGCTTAAACTCTTTGACGGATTCAAGTAATGGTATTAAGCGAGCTGGATGAACGATTGGCAACCGCCATAGCGCAGAACCTCAAGGTCCCGCACCTTGTGGCCAGGTTCCTTGTATCCCGAGGAATCCGTACGGTTGCTGACGCCAGTCGCCTGCTTTGCTGTTCCAAGGAAGATATCCTGGATCCGTTCCTGATTATGGGCATGGAAGATGCCGTCAAGTGGATTCTCGATGTTCGTGAGAAGGGCGAGAAGGTCTTTATCTTTGGAGACTACGACCTTGACGGCATGACCGCCGTAACCCTTTTGACCAAGGCCTTCGAGGAAATTGGAATTCCCTCTGACTGGCGCCTGCCGAACCGATTTGGTGACGGGTACGGTCTGTCTATGTCCGCTGTTGATGAAATGTACGAAGCGGGTGCGCGCTACGTAGTTACGGTGGATACAGGCATTACCGCCAATGAAGAAATTGCACATGCCAAGGAACTGGGCATGGCTGTAATGGTGATTGACCATCATCAGCCTTCGGGTGTTGGACTGCCTGTGTGCGATGTCCTGCTTGACCCGCACCAGGAAGGGGATACCTATCCGAATCCGGAATTGTGCGGCTGTGGTGTCTCCTACAAGTTCCTGTGTGCACTGTATTCCCGCCTTGGACTTCCCGTGCCCGAGAAGTTCCTGGACCTTGTGGCCCTTGGTACCTTGGCTGATCTAGTGCAGATGACTCCGGAGAACCGAGTGTTTACCCGCACCGGATTGAAACTGCTTGAAAATAGTTGCTGGCCGGGCCTGCAGGAAATGTACTCCTCTTTGATGAAACCCCACAGTAGTGTTGGTGGCATTGATGTGATGTACAAGATTGCGCCGCTGCTGAACGCACCAGGAAGAATGGAACGTCCTGACCCGGCGTTAAAGGTTTTGCTTTGCCAGAACAAGGCGGAGGCGACTGCGCTTCTTTCTGAACTTAAGGACTGGAATACCCGCCGTAAGGAGAAGGAAGCTGAGATTACCAAGATGGCCATGGAACAGGTTGACATTGTCTATGGCGACAAGCTACCCAAGGTGATTGTGGTGGCTGGTGACGGTTGGCATGTAGGCGTTATCGGCATTGTCGCGGCAAAGCTTGCCCAGGAATTCCATCGCCCCTCGGCTGTACTTTCTGTCTGTGATGGTGTGGCCCACGCTAGCGCCCGTGCAGTGCCTGGCTTTAACTGGCACAAGGCCTTGTTTGAATCTCGCGATCTGTTTGACCGCTGGGGTGGACACGCCAATGCGGCGGGCTTCTCCCTGTTGGCCGACAAGGTTGACTTGTTGCGTGAACGCCTTGAAGCTTCCGCGGTAGAACAGAATTATACCGGCGAGGAAGAACTTGTCTCGGAAGCGTATCCCTACGATATCCAGGTTGCTCTCCATGAACTTGTTGTGGAGGCAAATCAGTATATGCCTGCCACTTCGCACCCGGAGGGTGCAAACGTTCCGCAGTTTGCGGCAGTGCTAGATTATCTGGATTTGCTGGAACCCTTTGGCGGAAACTTCCCCTACCCGGTATTCCGTGCAGATAACATCCGAGTTCATCGCTTGAGAGAACTGAAGGGCGGACATCTGCAGATGGATATTTCCCAGGCGGGAAGCCGTATCTTCCCTGCAATCGCGTTCGGCCTCCGAAAGAGCAAGGCTCTACTGGGAAAGTCCAAGCCTATATCGGTCGTATTTGAACCGACCTGGAATTATTTCAATGATCGCAAGTCGCTGCAACTTTGCATCAAGGCTATTGAGTAGTTGTCGTTTCCATGCTTAAGCGTAATTTCCTGCTGATCCTTTTGGTGGGTTCTTTTGTTGCCCTGCTGGCGATTCCCTTTTCCGTCAAGACCTCGAAGGTGCTTCCGCCTTCCATAGAGCCTGTGTCCGAGGAAAACGTCCAGTCTTTTACGGGGCGAATGGTGATGCCTTCGCTAGATGATTTTTACGTGTTGGAAAACTCCGCAGGCCGCGATCTTGCTCAGCTTGAAAAATATCTCCAGGGTCGTGCGGCCGGTCTCCACTGGCTTGCCTCGGAACATTTCAAGAAACAGAAAAAGAGCAAGAACAAGTCTGACGTGTATATGGGCTTGAAACTCACCCTGGACTCTCTGGGTCGTTTCGTCAATCCGGAGGTCTTGTTCAGCAATTCCGATAGCCAGGAACTAAAAAGCCTGGTGTGCGAACACATCCAGGCTTATTGGCGTTACCCCCGCAGTGCAAAGGGTAAGCTCGAAGTTTTTGTTCCGATTATTTGGACTTCAAAATATTAAGGAGCATTTCGGAGCGCTTCTCGATAAGGATGAAGGCTTCGAACATGCGGGCTTCGCGCCACTTGATTAGGTACTTGGCGCGCCATTCGTCTGCAACTTCCTCAGCCTCTTCGTGCTTCTCTTCGTTGCGGTACCATTCTTCCTTTTTGATTTCCTTGATCATGTCGCCCATTTCAGCGGCAGGCTGCAAGGAACCCTTGCAAAGGAGCAGGGCGCGGAGATTGTCAAGCAAAATTTCGTCTGTGGGGTTTTCTGCGTCGTCGCGTGCACAGTCCCAGATTTCGCCACGGTGGCGTTCGGTCCAGCCAATGAGGTGCTTTTCCGTTTTCTGCAGCTCGCCCTTGGCCAGCTTGTCTTCGACGGCTTCACGAGGGTAGTAAATGCTGTTCGGATAGAATTCGATCATAGGATACCTGACTTTTGCCTGAGTAGCCGTTAGTGCCCGGGGCGGGACTTGAACCCGCACGAAGTTGCCTTCAAGGGATTTTAAGTCCCCAGTGTCTACCATTCCACCACCCGGGCATCGGGCGTGGCCATAATATACAAAAAACCATAGGTTGTTTAAATCCATTTACCCTTTATTTTTATATATTCTTCACGTATTTTAAGGAACATTAATACACGGGGTTTTACCCCATAGGATGACACATGAAAAAGATCAAATTCCAGGATACCTCCTTCCGTGATGGTTTCCAGTCTATTTTCGGTGCCCGCGTGTTCGCTAAGGACTTTATGCCGGCTGTTGAAGCAGCTTGCCACGCAGGTATCACCCACTTTGAAGCAGGTGGCGGCGCCCGTTTCCAGGCCCTCTACCAGAACTGCGGCGAAGACGCATTCGACATGATGGACGAATTCCGCCGCGTTGTTGGCCCCAAGGCTCGTCTGCAGACCCTGGCCCGCGGTATTAACGTGGTGGCTCTGGCTCCCCAGCCCCGCGACATGATCAAGCTCCACGCTGACATGTTCAAGAAGCACGGCATGACCCGTATCCGTAACTTCGACGCTCTGAACGACGTGAACAACCTGATCTACTCCGGTAAGTGCATTACCGACGCCGGTCTGGAACACGAAGTCGTCGTTACCATGATGGAACTTCCTCCGGGATGCTCTGGTGCACACGACCCCGAATTCTACGAACGCATCCTCAAGAACATTCTTGACGCAGGTGTTCCCTTCGCATCCGTTTGCTTCAAGGACGCATCCGGTACCGCAAATCCCCGCAAGGTTTTCGAAACCTTCAAGCGCGCTCGTAAGCTTCTCGGCGACGACGTTGAACTGCGCATCCACAGCCATGATACCTGCGGTACTGGTGTGGCTCAGTACACCGCCGCTATCGAAGGTGGCGCTGATGGCGTTGACCTGGCTCGCAAGCCCCTTTCTGGTGGTACTTCCCAGCCGGACCTCTTCTCCATGTTCCACGCTCTCAAGGGCACCGACTACAAGCTGGCTCTCGGCGAAGACGGTATCGTAGACGATCACATCAAGGAATTGATGGACGCCAACAACGTTGCAGTTGAATGCCTCAAGGACTACAACTTCCCGCCCGAAGCTCGTCAGATCTCTCCGGACGTGATCTTCAGCCCCATGCCGGGTGGCGCACTTACCGCCAACACCCTCATGATGCGCGAAACCAAGACCTTCCACCTGTACGACAAGGTGATCAAGAACATGAGCGAATGCGTGGCTCGCGGTGGCTTTGCCTCTTCCGTGACCCCGGTTTCCCAGTTCTACTTCCAGCAGGCCTACATGAACACCATCAACGAAAACGCTGGTCGTGATCGTTGGTTCAAGATGACCGAAGGCTACGGCAAGATGCTCCTGGGCTACCAGGGCAAGACCCCGTGCGAACCGGATCCTGAACTGGTGAAGATCGCAGCAGACCAGTTCAAGATGGAACCGTTCTCTGTGGCTCATCCGGGCGTTCAGTGCGCAGAAGAAATTCTGGAACCGGGTATTCCGGCTGCAAAGAAGCAGCTTGAAGAAAACGGTCTTCCGGTTAACGATGAAAACATCTTCATCGTCGGCTGCTTGCAGACCAAGGCTGGCAACAAGGGTATCGAATTCCTCAAGGGTAACCGTCACATTGGCGTTCCCAAGAAGGACCCGAATGCAGCTCCTGCAGTAGACACCAAGAACATGAAGGCTGGTCAGGCTTCTACTTACCGTATCGCCCTCGGCAACCAGAGCTGGGACGTTCAGGTAAGCACCCTGAAGTAATGTCATCCTGGAGTGCCGTAGGCACGATAGGAACCATGAACAAAGAAACCCTGTGGATCAAACCGCAGGGTTTCTTTTTTGTAGAAAAAGGAAGTGCCACGGATTAACCGCGGCACTGTTTAAATTAATGAGGGAATGTCCGCAGACTAGAATACGAACTGTTTTCCGACAAAAGCCGTGAAGGACATTAGGTTGCCTTCAGATACACCGCCAAAGAACCCAGTAGGATGCGTGTAGGTGTATTTCATGGAGTGTGTCCAGTCATCGGCGGCGCCCTTGAATAACAGGCTGTATTCCACAACAAACTGGCCGTATTCACCGTGGCGACCGAAATGGCTGCCGATCCATGCGGATGCGGTAGGCGCGTATCCGCTGGACCCGTCGACGTCATTCACGATGTTCTGCTGATCCAGTTCGTCGCGCATGTCGTCGTAATCACCGCCGCCCTGGTAAAGCTGGATGCCACCGGCGGCGCCGACAATCAAGAAGGGGCCGGCATTGAAATCCAGTCCTGCCAGAATGCGTTCCTGCAGATTCCAGAATCCGTAATCGTCCTTGCCTTCCTCGGTCTTGAGCCAATTGGAGTAATCGGATTTTTCACGGGAAGATTCGCAATTGCTGTCGGTGCAAGCAAAGTTTAGCTTGCCGCCAAATGCACCTGCGGATCCGTTGATAAACAGGGGCGAGGCAAAGCCACCTAGACGATAGGTGACAGATAAGTTTCCGCCCCCTGCGTCTACGGATTTTACGTTGTCGGATTTTTGGGTATGCCCCCAGAAACCGCTTGCTGCAAGGTCGATTTGCTGATCGTTATTGCTGGCGTCAGCTCGGTGCTGCAAAGGAGCAGGCATTAGAGTTGCTCCCATGGAATGGGCGGTTGGCTGCAAACAGCCGGTAAGCGCTGCAGATATTCCCAGGAGAGGAATCACGTATTTGATTTTCTTGGACATTCCTTGTCCTCCTAATATGCAGCAGAAAACTCCCATAATCTTGACTGCATACTAAAGTTAAATTATCCTGATATTTTTTACAATGTCTATTCAAGCATTATGTCATGAATAATGCACCGTTCATCGGGTTTTTGACCTTGTATGGATAAACGGCTTGTAAGCATTGCATTTCCTTGAATGAAGTTGGGGCTGACAATGTCGGCAATAGGAATCGTCTTGCTAAGGAAGTTTCCCTTTGCGGTTCCGTTTCTCAACAGGGCGATTCCTCTGCTATAGCTGCCAAAATAGATGCCCGTGTTTTCACAGGTGCCTGGCCAGAAGGTTACCTTGAGATTCTTGTAGGAACCTGCGTTTGCGAATTCACCAAAGTCTATGAAACCACCGGCTCCGTAGTTGGCAAACTTGATGCTTAAACCTCTTCCCAATGCGTCCGAGTAATTGCTGAAAATCGCAGACTGTGTCCAGGTGACAAAATCGTAGCGGCTGCTTGGATATAGATTGCTTTCCACTTTATTGTACTGTTCTTTAGCGAAAGCCTTCTTGACAAGTCGCGGCTTGGACAAGGTTACGTTGGCTCCGTCGGAATTCATTACAAGTCGGAACCATCGGTAGAATCGCAGCATGTCATCTGTGCTAGGCATGCTCCATTGGATGGTGTGCTTCTTTCCGTCAACAGGTACGTCAATTTCCTTCATCTGGAATTGGCCGGATTCGGACTTTGATTTAAAGAGGAGTAATTCTGCCTTGAACCAGCTGCCCTTGGAATTATTGACGGTAATGTCTATTTCAAAGTCGCTGTTTGCAGGGATTTGCGTTCCGTTATCATAGGTGGCAACCTTGTGCCATCCCGCGGGAACATCAAAAGTGACACTGCTTGTTTTTTCTGTTGCCTTCTTGTTGTAATCGTAGCGGGCATAGGCCAGGTTCCTTGTATTTTTCAGCCCGCTATTTTTGATGACGTCTGGCATGCTGCCTATATCCATGCAGTTCACATTGGGTGCAAAGACTCCGTTAAGGTACTCGTTGCGGAAAGCCTTCGCAGAAGCGTTGTAATCGTAGTGCGAGACTTCGCAAAGAACTCTCCACATGTCTACCTGCATTCCTCGAAGAACAGTTGTGTCTATATGTCCCTTTTCGTCGACAGGCATTTCGATGTGACGGCCACTGATGGACTCGCTATAGCGGGGATGCGTCGGGTCCACGGCGTAAACGGCGTTGGCGGAACTACGTGTTCCCGGGCTGGCGAATGGAAACCCTGAGGCGGATTGAGTAAATGCACAATTATCCTTGATGGAAAGGGCTCCATTGCATTTAAGATCCATGGCGCTAGTGGTGGGAATAAAGGTACTGCTCTTCTGGTATAGGGAATCCTTATCCCAGCTGGTTGAGATGGAAATGTCCGCTGTCATGCCCAGTGCGGAGAAGAGTTCAATCTTCATGTTGTTGGGCATTTCTTCGTAGAAGCCTTCCTTGAGACTTTCGTACAAAGTCTGCGCGAAGGGATAGGTGCTACCTTGTACGAAATCAAAAGGTGTAGAGTTGCTGAGCTGCTCACGAACATCGTCTTTGATTTTCTGGTACATTCTATTGTAGACGAATTCATCCTTGTCGCTATTGGAATTGCTGAGGTAGCTTTCGGCTCGACCCATCACCATGCCAAACTTTGTTGCCTTGCGGTTTAGCTCAAAGTACTTGCGTGAATGGGAGGGCGACTTGCCCTTGAATTGTCCCTGGGAAATCAGGACGGAGGGAAATCCCTTGTACTCGGCAGCTTTTCGATACTCCCCGAACAGGAACCTGCTTTCATCTGTATTAATCACGTACTTGTGAGCGCAACGGGACTGACCGCAGCTGGGATTCACATTGTGCAAAAGAAGACCGCTGGCGCCTGGGGCGTGGATCATGTCTCGGAATGCCTCTGCCGCAGCGGATCCACCTGCAGTTGCCCAAAAGTTGATTGTGTAAAGAAGGCTTTGGGGCATAACGGCTCCCTGGTGTGGGGAATCCATTGAGGCGTAGAGTCGAACCGGCGCATCGGAGGAATTTCTGCTGGTGTCATAAAGATAGGCTCCGTAACGTCCAAGAATTCCTCCTTGACTGATGCCAAGGATGATCATGCCGTCTTCAGATTTGTCCTTGAATTCAAAGAACTTGTTCTTGTTGAAGAATTTTAGCAGCTGCGCAAAGTAGCTTGCGTTCACGTCGAGGGATTGCCTTACGGTGGCATCGAACTGGACCAGAATGGGCGTGTATCCAAGTTCCAGAAGGACGTCTGAAATACCGAATTGAATGACTTCAGACTCGAATTCGTTTAGCGTCCTTACTCCATCGGTGCTTAGGTAAATTCCATCCAGTATAAAGAACGGTCTCTTAACGTCGAATCCCCAAGGTGAGCGGGAACTTTTGGGCGGATCGATGAGACGGGTCCTAATGTGGTTGGTTAACATGGACGGACATCGGAATCCGTTTGCGTCGGTCTTGCCCCTTACCAAGTTCTGACTGGCGCAAAGATATTCGCCGATCTTTGTAAAGTATACGTCGTAGTTGTTTGCAAAAGCCGCTGTCGCCAAAGAAATAAGGCACAGTAATTTTTTTAGCAATTTCATTACTTAACCTCCACAAAAAGATTTTGGTTGACTGTTAATCCGCCTTCTGTTAATCGTATCTGTAATTTTTGAATGCCTGCAGATTCAAACTCGATATCGAGTTTTGTGTTAGGCTCGAGAACCTTCCAGGTTCGGTCTGTAAATATTTCCACAACGGGAAGATTTTTTCTGTTGGTAGAAACAAAATAAGGGTCGTAATGGATTGTGATGATGGAGCCGCTTACAGATGCGGTCGGAAGACTCGCCTGCAGCAGCCTGGAATTCTGAATGCTCGTACTGGAACAGGAACTGTCCCTGCATGCTCTGTAACCATAGTCAACGTTTCCGATAAGAATCGGCATGGCCTGGTTTCCTGTTGCTGCCGCATATGTTTCGGCCTCATAGAAAAGCCCCTTGGGATTTGCGATAACGCTGTCGCGGAGGCGGTTTCGATCCATGAAGTACATGTTTCTAAACCATCTGTCTCTAGACTGTTTGGGCGTTACAGATGTTGCCTTGGCATGACGGATGATCTGCTGATGTTCCTGTTCGCTGACAACGATTTGCTGACTAGTGGAATCTGCGATTCTTCTTCGTTCCTCCTGTGTATAGGCAGGAGACGTTTCCGGTGCGGGTTCATCTAGGAATTTTCCTGGACGTTTGGGATTAGATGGCTGCAAATTGTCGTAGATATACTCGGGGGAGGTTTCAGTTACGGCATCGGTTGCGGCCAGTTCATTATTGCGGTTGCTTGCGCAGCTAAGGGCAATGTCGTCCAGGAACAAGGTCGTGTACTGGTAGGAGGGAACGTCGAAAATCCCGAAGCCAATCTTGTTTACTAGAACGTTCTTGTTGCCGATCAAGTTTGCGATGGATACATTGATGGCTGTTGTCGTATTTGCTTCTACGTTTTGGAACGAGATGGGACTAGTTCCAAAATCTCCGTAGAGCCAAACGCCAAATTTTCCTTTTTGCGTGGAACGAACTTTCAAAGAGAGTGTTCCGCCTTGAATGCTTGTCGGCAGAGTCTGAAAGGATAGAGTTCCTGTCCAGTCGCCTTGAGTCTGCTTCATGCCGGAAAGTCTGATGTAAGGCGGCTGCATACCGTCCATCTCGCCCCAGTTGGCGCTCCATTCCGGCGGTTCCGGGAATGTGTTGCCTGCGGTTTCCATTTTTCCAGATTCGCTGCCGTTCTTATACAGCGAAAGTTCTTGACAATCCTGTGCAAAACTTGAAAGAGACAATACGGTCCCTATCAAGGCTGCGCACCTTGACATCCTATTGTTCATAGGACCTCCAATTAGAATGATGTTGATGTATCAAAAACGCTAACGTTCGTTAGCAAAGTCGCATATAAAAACAGGGACTAAATAAAAATGCACTTCCGCTATTCACGGCAAGTGCATCTAAAAACTTAATCTCTGCGAACAAAGTTATATAAAGGTATTTCCTTTGTAAAGGGATTGAACAGAAATTTGAGAAAATTTTTGAAAGAAAAAAGGATTAGAAGCCTGCAAAAAAGGATGCCTCAGTGGCATCCTTTTTGGATTCTATCGGATGCAGCGCATCCTCCAGAATGACGAATGTCGTTACTTGACGATCAACATAGAATCATCCCAGGCTTCGTGCTTTTCAAAGCCCATGAGGTTAGCAGTGGTTGCTGCCAAGTTGGACAGACCCCAGTTGCCTTCCTTAAGACCAAGCTTGCCGCCGGTAACGTTATCGTACAGGATGCAGGGAACCTTGTTCAAGGTGTGGCTGGTCTTTGCCTTGAAGGAACCATCCTTGTTCACCTTGGGCATGCCGGTCTTCTTGTCGATTTCGTACATTTCGTCGGCGTTACCGTGGTCAGCGGTAATGAGAGCAACACCGCCGGCTGCGTCAATCACCGGGAGGAGACGGGCGAGGCCGATGTCCACAGCTTCGATAGCCATGGTAGCAGCACGGAAGGAACCAGTGTGGCCCACCATGTCGCCGTTGGGGTAGTTGCAGCGCAGCGTCTGGTACTTGCCGCTCTTGATTGCTTCGATCATAGCGTCGGTCACTTCTGCAGCCTTCATCCAGGGGCGCTGTTCGAACGGAACGACGTCGGATTCGATTTCGAGATAAGTTTCGCCGTCGAACTTGCTGGAACGGTTACCATTCCAGAAGTAAGTCACGTGACCGTACTTCTGAGTTTCAGAGCAAGCGAACTGCTTAACGCCAGTTTCTGCGAACCATTCGCCAGAGGTTTCCTTGATTGCCGGAGGAGGAACCAGGAAGCGGTTGGGGAGCTTCAGGTCGCCATCGTACTGGAGCATGCCGGCGTAGCAAACCTTGGGGAAGCGGACGCGGTCAAATTCATTGAAGGATTCTTCTTCGAAGGCGCGGGTGATTTCGATAGCGCGGTCGCCACGGAAGTTGAAGAACACCACGGAGTCGCCGTCGTTGATGGTGCCAACAGGCTGGCCGTTAGCAGCGATTACGAACGGAGGAAGATCCTGGTCGATTGCCTTGGTTTCGCCGCGGAGGGTCTCGATAGCTTCGGTAGCAGAAGCGAACATGCGGCCTTCGCCCAGAACGTGGGTCTTCCAGCCAAGTTCAACCATCTTCCAGTTGGCGTTGTAACGGTCCATGGTGATCTGCATACGGCCACCGCCAGAAGCGATGCAAACGTCGAATTCCGGAGAGCGGAGTTCTGCGAGGAACTGTTCGAACGGGCCGACATAATCGAGAGCGGAGGTTTCAGGAACGTCACGGCCATCCAGGAGGATGTGAACGCGAACGGTCTTTACGGATTCCTTCTTGGCCTGGGCCACCATGGCCTTCAGGTGAGAAATGTTAGAGTGAACGTTACCGTCGGAGAAGAGGCCGATGAAGTGAAGAACGGAGTTCTTTTCACGAACGTTGGCGGAGATTTCCTTCCATGCGTCGCGGCCGAAGATGTCGCCGGAAACGATAGCGTCCTGAACGAGGGCTGCACCCTGGTTGTAAACCTGGCCAGCACCGATAGCGTTATGACCGACTTCGGAGTTACCCATGTCTTCGTTGGTGGGCATACCCACGGCGCGGCCGTGAGCGTTCAGAAGAACGTTGGGGTACTTGGCGAACAAGGCGTCCAGAGTGGGCTTACGAGCAGCGGCAATAGCGTTGCCCTGTTCGTTGGGGTTGAAACCATAACCGTCCATCACGATAGTGACAACGGGACCCTTGATACCAGGGAAGTTGGAAAGCTTCTTAAGCATAGTTTACTCCAGTTATGCCCGGACCTTCCGGGCGTGTTAAATTACGGATTAAAAATAGAAAATTGTATGTATAAAAAAGGCCTCCCGCCTAAGCGAGAAGCCTTTTAAAAGGTTAATTCAGCTAGGAATTACTTGGCCTTGTAGACCTTGAGGACCAGGGTGTAGTCCTTGTTGTTGCCTTCCTGGTAGCTGTCAACACCGAATGCGTAGAAACCTGCACCGGTGGTGGCGTCAAAGGCTGCAGTCTTTGCAACATAGATCTGAGAGCTGTTGGAGATGATGTTTTCGAGGGTGGTACCTTCGATTGCCTTGTAAAGGAAGTCGCTCATGTAGGCGGTACGCTGTTCCACTTCTTCGGGCCAAATGCCAACTTCGTAGAAGCTGTTGGCGAGAATGGGGGAGAACAAGGTTCCGTTACCGCTGGAAATGGTGATTTCGCCACCGGCAGCCTTGGAAACGATAAGGTCGCTAGTCAGGTCAGCACTTGCAACGCCAGTAGCAAAGTTCAGGCCCGGAGCCAGGTTGGTAGAAACGGTTGCGGTGTAGGGAACCATTTCCACTTCTGCCTTGACAACAGGTTCGGTCGGGGTCGGATCAACGGTCTTGCAATAAGAATCCGGACGGCTGAAAGCAATCTGGTCGGAAGAAACGAAATCCTTGGTGCCGTCATTTGCCTTTACGGTTACGACCAGGTTGAAGTCACCACATTCAGTGAAGTTGGGGTCGGTCAGGCTGACGGAAACGCCCATTTCGTTCAGGTTCATGCGGGTGACGTTGCTGGTTTCGAAAGAAGGCGGAATGGTGATTGCAACGTTTGCAGTAGACGGCTTAAGAGAGCCTGCTTCAACACGACCAACCTGGAAGGTGATCTCGGTGAACTTGACGTTATCCAGGTTCTGCTGGGTGGTGGTATCATAAAGATCCAGGGCGACAGAGCCAAGGAACTTCACCATGGAGCCGGCGTCAACCTTGCTCATGTTGGTAAAGATGATGTTTGCGTCCTTCTGGGTCGGGACAACGATTTCACCCGGATTATCTTGATTGCTGGGACCGCTGCTGGAGTCGTCACCGCATGCAACGAGGCCGAATGCGCCCATGGAGATTACAGAGCCCATCAAAAGGGTCTTTGCGAACTTGAAATTCATAGTGTAGTCCTCTCTAAATGTTTTTGCCAAATGAAAATAAACAAAAAAGGGGCAAAAAGGACGCCTAGGTATGGTAAAAATCAATAAATAGTGATGAAAATAGGGAAAAACACGCAAAAAAGCCACTTTGGGGCTGATTTTGGGCTATTTTCCCATGTCCCTGATGAGGTCGCGGAGTCGTGCGGCCTCTTCGAAGTCCAACTTGGCGGCGGCGGCCTTCATCTGGGCCTCCAGTTCCTCGATGGAAAGCTTTGCGGACTTGGCAGAACTCTTTCGGCCAGGAGTCTTCTTGGGCTTGCCCAGGGGGGCACCCTTGAACAGGGGAACATCCCCATTTTCGTCGTTGTCGGCGAAACCGTAATCGGCGTCGAAATCCGGGTCCTCGGCGGCCTTGGGAGTCCTGTCGCCGCGCCACAGGTCCATCAGCGGATCGTTGATGACCAGGTCCCCTTCCAGCTTGCGGCTGACGGACTTTGGCGTAATGCCATGTTCCTTGTTGAATTCCTCCTGCAGGGTGCGGCGACGGACGGTTTCATCGATGGCCTTCTGGAGGCTGTCGGTCATGTTGTCGGCGAACAGCAATACGGTGCCGTTTACGTTTCGGCTTGCGCGGCCCATGGTCTGGATCAGGCTGCGGTAGTTGCGGAGGAAGCCTTCCTTGTCGGCGTCCAAAATGGCCACCATGCTGACTTCCGGCAAATCCAGGCCTTCGCGCAAGAGGTTGATGCCCACCAGCACGTCGAACTCTCCGGTGCGCAGTCCTTTAATGAGGTCGTGACGTTCCAAGGTCTTAATGTCACTGTGTAAATACTTGGCCTTGATACCTGCTTCCACAAAATAGTCCGTAAGGTCCTGGGCCATCTTCTTGGTAAGGGTGGTGACCAGCACACGGTCGCCATTCTTGATGGTCTCCTCGATGCGGTAGAGCAGTACGTCCATCTGTCCCTGGATGGGGAACATCTCGATCTTCGGGTCCAGAAGGCCGGTGGGGCGGTTAATCTGTTCTGCTACCACACCGCCGGTCTTTTCAAGTTCGTATTCGCCGGGAGTGGCGCTGACGAACAGTACCTGCTTGGGATACATGAACTCGAATTCCTTGAAGTTCATGGGGCGGTTGTCCAGGGCGCAGGGCAAGCGGAAACCGTAGTTTACAAGTGTAGTCTTTCGGCTCTTGTCCCCTTCGGCCATGCCGCCTACCTGGGGAATGCTCACGTGGGATTCGTCCACCATCAGGAGCCAGTCGTCACCGAAGTAGTCGATGAGGGTAAAGGGTCGGGTACCGGGGCCGCGGTTTTCGATAAGGGCGGAATAGTTTTCGATGCCGGAACACATGCCGGTCTCGCGGATCATTTCCATGTCGTAGCGGGTGCGGCTGGAGAGTCGGGCGGATTCCAGGACCTTGCCTTCCTTGTCCAGTTCGGCAAGGCGGTCCGTCAATTGCAACTGCATACGCTGCAGGATTCCGGCTCGGCCTTCTTCTTTCGTGACGAAGTGCTTGGCGGGAGCGATGGTCATTTCTTCCAGCTCCTGGATGACCTCGCCGGTAATGATGTTGAAGCGCACCAGACGATCCACCTCGTCGCCGAACAGCTCGATGCGCATGCCGTCTTCGTCGTAGCTGGGGTGGATTTCGATGACGTCGCCGTGGCAGCGGAAGGTGCCGCGTTCCAGGCTGAAGTCGTTACGGGTGTACTGGATGCGGACCAGTTCATGAAGCAAGTCGTCGCGGTCCTTGATGTCGCCTTTTTTCACGCGGACCATCAGGTCGAAGTATTCCGCGGGGCTTCCCAAACCGTAAATGCAGCTGACGGAAGCGATGATGATGACATCGCGACGGGTCAGCAGGTTAGCCGTTGCACGCAGACGCAGCTTGTCGATTTCGTCGTTGATGCTGGCGTCTTTTTCGATAAAGGTATCGGTGTGGGGAATGTAGGCTTCGGGCTGGAAATAGTCGTAATAGCTGACAAAATATTCCACCGCATTCTTGGGGAAGAATGCCTTGAATTCCTGGTAGAGCTGGGCGGCCAAGGTCTTGTTGTGGGTGAGGATGAGGGTTGGCTTACCCACGTTCTTGATGACGTTTGCCATGGTGAACGTCTTGCCGGAACCGGTTACGCCAAGGAGCGTCTGGAATTGATCGCCCTGCTTGAAACCCTCGGTAATCTGCTCGATGGCCTTGGGCTGGTCGCCGGCGGCGCCATACTGGCTTACCAGTTCGAAGTTGGCGCGGGTTGGCGCCTGGAACTGACGCAATCTTCCCGGAAGGCTCTGCTCGGGGGAGAGAACCTTTGCTATCGGTTTTGCATACGGATCCGGGGTAATTGTCTTGCGCGCTCTAGCCATGAGGAAGTGATTAGTAGTTAGTGGTTTGTAAGCAGAGGGGGTGATGGAATGATTTGAATTGGTATGTTGGATTCTAGTCTTTTACGCAACGGATGGACAGATAATCATTTTTGTAATATCTAATTATTGCTGCGGAGTTTTTTTGTGTTTCGAAAAATACACCGTATGTGGAATTATCATCTTCTAAAGGTTTACCTGTCCACACTAAGGCAATGTAGCCATCAATTGCTTTGTCTGGTGTATATTTGAAATTGTTTACACCTATGCCTGTTGTAGGGATTGGGTACAGGGCGAAGCCGCAATCGTCCGTTCCGTTTGAGGTTTGCCCTGGGTTCAATGGAGTCCACCCCTCGGTTGCCTTTAAACGGGCTGCTGCGGTATCTATCCCACCAACGTTATCAAAAAGCAGTCTCCATTCAGTTTCTGTCGGCAGATGCCAGCCGTTGGGACATGCGTTTTGTGCGTCCACCGAGCTATATTCTCGACCTTTTTCTGAACAGGATTCCTTGGCGCAGGGAGAACCATTGTCAAAATTAAGGTTCTCGGCCATCCACACTTGGTTGCCGATGGTGGTGTACTTGTACACCTGTCCATCACGTTCATCAGTGAATGAACCTCGGTTCGGTTCGCCATATGCGTTCATCCCGTCGGCGGGGCAGACGACGCTTGCGTCAAAAGAGTCTTTAGGCTCCGAAGGGCTATCTTCGGAACATGCGCAAAGCAAGGAAACAAAAGCGGTAAAAAGAATGAACTTTGATTTCATGTGAACAAATATAGGTGATGCAGAATAGAATTTTTGCAGATAAAGTGAAAAAACGGGTGCTTTCGGAATCATTCGTGAAAATGTAAGAAAAAACACAAAAACGTAAGATTTGCAATTTCTAAATTTTTATGGGTGTTTTTCTCGGAGAAAAAATGAACAAAGTAATATCCCTCCTGTTGTTCTTTGCGGCGTTTGCCTTAGGTGCCGTAGTTAATCCATCTCAATCCACTTTGGCTATTTTGTTGGATGCTTCAGGCCTGTGTGATTCCTCTTCTTCTACATCTTGGAAGAATATGCAAATGACCAGCTTCCTGAAGGATTTCGCCTTCTATGGGGAGTCTGGTTCTATTTATTGCCATTCTTATGATGGTTCCTTGGACCCTTCCGAAGCGGTAGATGTGCTTTTTAAGGGGGCAAATTCTGTTTTTAGTAAGGCCCTGAATCAGTGGTCCCAGAATAGGAAAAATTCAACTTCTAAGAAAGTTCCCAATAAATTTGTAATCATTGCCGAAGGTGTTGCGGGTCTTGCTGCACGCGAGTATATCCAAAGTAAGGAATATCAAGGAGAAATCGATAACGTATTGTTCTTCAATACTCCACATGAGGGGTCCGGGTTTGCGGACCAAACTTTATTGAATGGCTCTAGTGTCTTGAATAAGGCAAAGTCTGTATCCGATTATAGTGATGTTATTCCGCTTGCGTTGGCTGTGTATCTGGTTGGCGGCAGTGATGCTCTAGAAAATTTGATGATGTCGCTTTTAAAGGAAGCTGTTCTTGGAATGGCCCAGAATGCAGGTGATATAAAGAAAAACTTTTTAAGTTATTTTGAAGATGCCGACAAAACCTACAAGTCCATGCTTTATTTGGCTCAGGATTTGGACCTGAATGATGATGCCTATAATGAGGTGAAACAGAAGGCTCAGGAAAAGAGACTTGAGTTGAAAAATTATGTTGGCAGTACTCAGTTATTGAATTCCTATTCTAAAATGAATGTTTTTGATCACCCCGCATATAACAATATTTATTCCTATGGCCTTCCTACAATTGGAAATGGACGACGTACTTTAGCGGATTTTGCTGATCAGGCAAAGAATCACGTAAGCAAAGAGAAAATACAGAAAGTCTTGACGGAAGCTGTGGCTGCTAAGGTGGACAATATTAAGGACGAGGCTAAAGCAGAAATTGAAAATATAATCTCCGAAGCCATGAAAAGTGACCTTGCTGCAAGTGCATTGCAGACTGCGAGTGATATAGCAAACAAGTATAAAGTACCTGCTGGTGAAATAGCGGAATGTATTCAGGATGTTTCAACCTTGAGTAAGTTGAAGTTCAATAAAGAAAACTTGTCAAGTTCTGTAATGAAGGTTATTAGCATTGCTAATAAATATTTGCCCGAAAAATACAAGTCAGAGCTGTTCTCTACCTTTATTGATGAATATTCGGAAAAAATAGCGGAACTTAATGACAAACTTAAGTCTGTAAAAGAAGATATGAAGAAGGGCATGGAGGTTGTTTCAAATAATCTTTCCAATTATGCAATAAATTTTTTCGAAGAAGGGACATTTGATGTCTCTGCCATAAGTGCTATTGGAAAAAATGTTCAGGCTTTTAAGGAATCTAGTGTATCGCGTATAGGATATTCCCTGAGTGATTTTGTTCAATCCAATAAAAGCAAATTCACGGATTTAAATAGTTATATGGACCGTGTTTCGGAAGTCGGTAAGTTAGAAGAACTTAGGGGAAATATTGACGATGGCTTGAAAATTGCTTGTGTAATTGCAGAAACGGCTAATCCTGGAGCGGGAAAGGCTTGCCGTGCCGGACAGTTTATGGCGAATGTAGCTCTTATAGCGAAGGTTTCCTCGGATATTGAGAATGCTATGAAGATGATTGGTTCGTTAAAAAATGCCAAGTATATTGCCGTAGAACAGTCTATAAACCGAAAAAATAAATATAGCTCCTGGCGTGATCATAATGGAACGTCAAAAGATATAGAATCTTCTGATATGGAAAGTATGCTGTTTGGAACGCCCATTGTTTCTTTGCAAACGGTTCGCAAAAGCAGTGGCTCTGCTGATTCTATTGTCCCTCTTGCTTTGTATAAAACTTTTGGTGATGTTAGTAATTACTTAGACATTTCGAAGGATGGATCTTCTTATGATTACCTGTTCCCGGCATCGGAATTTTCTGAAATAAGCCGAAATTCTTTGACTAATAGTAATGCCGTGATGATAAAGGATGCGGAAAGGTATGCTGCGTTAGATGGGTTTATTGTTAGAGATTTTATTCAGGAATATCGTTTTATAGTAGACGATTTTCAGCCGGATGAATTGCGCTTGATTAAGTTTGACTTTAATGCGAGAATGCAGATTGCTTATGAATGAGATGGTAATTTGTGGAATATTTACCGTGGAGTCGACAATAAATGGGAAACGAAGCCTATAGGGACGTTGTCCAAATCCCCAGTAACAAAAGATGGCTTTTTTGTATTTCGCCCGAAGGAGATTTTAAATAAGGACAAGACTACGGGGAAAGATAGTATATTGCTTAGTGCAATTCAAGAAGATGGCGCTAATAACATTAGCATTTATGTTGTGAACAAGGTTGGTTACGCCAATAATCAACGCATTACGTTCCTTTTCCAAGCAGTTGATTATTTATTGGAGGAGGGGTGGCCAAAATCCTTTGAAAAGGTGTCTAGAATGGATACCGTTGATTTTTATGCTAATGATTTGGGATATGGAGCAGATACGCGGGAACATCGGATAACGGTCGTTGGCCCTGATTTTGTTGATTCTACAATTAATGTCCAAGTAGATCGTGTGCCTGGTTCGGGGCACCGTTACAGATATTGGGCGGATTTGACCTCGATATGGAAACAACATCCCTTGCAAAATAGTACATACACGCTTAAGTGGAATCTTGCGTATAGCGTAAAGACTTTGAAGGCGGATAATTCCATAGGAAGCCAAGAGGTGAAATACACGCCGCAAACTATTGTGTGGGGAGATACCTCTAAGCCTATTTTGGAATTTGATCCCACTCTTTCTCCGTATGTGGTTTCTTCGAAAAAGGAAAATAGCATAGCTTATGTAGTTGCAAAAGATTCTGTTGATGAACGCGCTCTTCGTAACATTCGTGGATTTATCGTGCGAAAAAATGCAAAAGATGCGATAATGCTATTGCAAAAAGAGAATGTAAATGAACGATTCTATGAAATTGGATGGAACGGAAAGAACGTTTCTTGGAGTGGCATTGCTGATTTATATGTGCAGGCGTATGATTTTTCGAATCCAAGCAAAGCGATGAAGAATGCTATTGCAAAAATTTCCGGTGATTCCGCCTGGCGGGAGGTTCTGACGGGTGATTCTTTTGTGGATGGAATTAATGGCACTGTAATACATAAACAAATTCTTGTGGATAACGCTGCTCCGCAGATTTTAAATGATTCTGTTTCGGTATTGAGCTTTCACGATGCGGCTCTTCCGGCTTTCACAAAACAAAATGACGGTGCGGATTATGTTCTGAACGCCTTGGATACGCTAAGAATTTTGTTTGATGTAGATGAGATTTTATTTGGCAGGACCTCTGAAAATATTGTAGCGGAATTGACTTTTGCGGATTCTATTGACAATGGCAATGTTAAAAAGATTCGTTATTTGTTAAATGATTCAATGACGCAAAATAATAGACGCTTTGTATTTGTAGAACCTGAAGTTAATAGATTAGGGAATGGTGTTTATAGCTTGACAGTGGCCGTTACCGATGAAGCCGGCAATAGTTCTTCTAAAAAGTTGATTTCAAAATTACGCGTAGATCGTAGCGCTCCGCAAATTCGTGGAGTTACATTAGGCGATGTCGCTTATGGAAGTGTTGCTGAATTAAAGAAAGGTACAGGCTATTTGAGTCAATCCCTGGATGATGCTAGAAATCGTTCTGACTTAAGTTGCTTTGTAAAAGTGAATACGGATAAAGCGGAAGGGCCGTGGACTGGACCATTCGCCGAAACGAATACAAAGGTTAAAGCGGACGTGAATTTCATTTTTGACATCAAGTCTGCTGTTATTGATACAAGTCATGGTTTTTGGTATGTCTATTTGGGTTGTTATGACCATGCGGGTAATTTTGGCAAGAATATGAATTTTATGGGCGTCGGAAATCGCTATCCAGAAATAACTTTACCAGATAGTACTCCTACACCCCATAGTGGACGAATTTTGGTTAGGGGCATTGCACCAAATCCAGATGTGAATGGAAATGATAATGTAGGTGAATTCCGTTTATCTTGGCGAAATAAAAAAGACTCCATGTGGTATGAAGATGGATTGAGTTATCTTGTTTTTGACAAAAGTCTTTCTGTTTCTGAACGAGATTTGGCTGTATGGAATACTGCAGATGCTAAACTTTCTAAAGATGACTATGTGTTGAAACTCTCTGTAAGAAGTTGCGATACATGCGCATGGATTTCGAATGAGCGAAATGTAATTGTAGACGATTATGTTGTTCCTAGTTCAATTGGTGAGCCGAAGTTGGTGGTAAATTTACCTACCCAGAAACACGTTGCGGGCAATGAGCAGAGCGTGTCTATAGAACTTATGAATGTTGCTGATACCTCAAAATGGTTTGTTTATGCAACCATAGAGGCTCCCTCGCCAAGAGATTCCTCTGTTTATATAAAAGCAGTGGAGAAGTCTTTTGATTCCATGATTTTGTCTCCGTTTAGAACGCCTGCCGTAGCGTCAGATACGGGACTTTCTATATGGCAGGAAAGTGATGACAGTACCTGGCACGTAAGATACGCAGGAAATGCAAGTGGCATTATGAATAGGGGCGATTCAACAAGTATGAATCCTTTTTTGGTTGTTCGATTTGTTGATGGGAAAATAGATTTTGGAACTTCGCCAAACGCAGATTCTACAGAGACTCTTGGCTTTGTGATGGATAGTATAAAGGTTCATGTTGATAGTGTTCCCGATTTTACGGTTCCTGCTTACAATACGACCAAGAAGTGGCTTCTTGGAAAAGATAGTGTTCATCTGGTATTCAAAACGGCATCGTCCTTTACTGTTGATGTTTCTTCTGTGGATGGGGCCTTGTATAAGGATTCCCTGTCGCCAGTGGTTTATGTTCATCCAGAAGAATACAAAGCCCATGTAGTGTGGAATGGCTTGGTGAACAAGATGTATTCTAGCGGATCTCTTGTAAAAATGCATGTGCTTGCGTACGAAAAAGGCAATGAACAGAATATTATTAGTGAAGATGCGAAATGGTATTTGGAATATCAAGAACCCAAAATTGAAATTTCTAGCAATAACCTTGAAAAGTATTACATAGACTTTTTAAAGAATATGAAAGATTCTTCTAAAGTAAAAACGGCTGATTTTGGATTCCAGTTTAAGTTGACGGGTCGCTCAGCGTACGTAACTGCTGATATTATAGATTCTGATAAAAAATCTGTCTATTCCCTATTGGATAGTGAACTTGTCTTGGCGACAAATTCAAATCAATGGAATACACTACAATGGAATGGTGTGAAAGATGATAAGCTTATGAAACCCGGCTCGTACAATGTACGCCTTGTTGTTACGGATGCGAAAGGAAAAGTGATTGATTCGCTGTACTATCCGTTTAGTTTGAGCTTGGGAGCGAATTTGGTTGAGGCTCCAAAGGATTCTTCAAAGGGAATTGTGGCTGACTTGAAAATGGAAGAAGCTTTCTTGGATGAATTCGGTGATTATCGTTATGTGGGCAAGGCTGATTATTTGCTTCGTTCTGACCTTGTTGCTACGGTTTTACCCGAGAAGGAACGTACTTTTTATTATACATGGGATGTTTATGGTGGAACTCAGAGGCCTACCATGTATAAGAAAACAAGGCCCAGTCTTGGTATTCGAAGATCCCGTGACGAATTTGAGGCGACTGTCGTGACGCTTGTGATGACGGAATCCCGAGTGTATGAGATACAGGATAGTAAAGATTGGTATGAATTTGACTTAAATGGCTGTTATGAAGCGAAACATTCAAAAAGCCGCCATTATTACTATAGAATGAATGTGCAGAGAGAAACTTTCAAGAAGAATGAAACTGCTAAGGAAATTTTGTTAGACCTTGATTCTTTGAGGCATTTAGGTGAGAGTACAGCCTATGGATATAAGTCAAATACAAAAGAAGTTTTGCATAACTTGGCTGCCATAAAAATTTTGCCTGCGAGTTCATTTTATGAAGTTTTTACCCGATTAGGAAACAGTACAACATATTTTGGAGATGCTGTTGCGGATGTCGGTAAAACATCTGCGGATGAATTTAAGTGGGAGAATGTGTATAAGAATGAAACGTACACAGGAGATGTTTTGCGTGAAACAAAGATGGCGTATTGGTTTGGCAATTGGGGTGGTCAAGCTCTGTATTACGAAGCGGTAAATACGGATTTTGCCATCATGACGAATTCGGACAATTTGACGAATGCTTTTGGTTTATCGTCAAGGACTGAAACTGTTTGCAAAGCAGATGATATTGCTGCATCCGTTTTAGCGAATGTCGATGACTCTTTTGTTTGTGGAGCGAGAAATGCAAAGGAAGAAGTTGATAAGGACGTTGTTGCGAAGTTTAATCCTCATGCTTATATGATGGATGTGAAATTGAAGCCTTTTACGGGTGAAGAGTCTTTTGTCATAAAAAAATTTGACAAGCACGATTGTGTTGAAATGGATGGATCAGGTTCTGATATAAAAGTCAAATTTGTTCTTGAAATGAATCCTGAGTATTGGGATCCTAAGCCAGAAAATTGGGGCACGAACAACTTGGCGAACCGCTATGTTCGCTTTGACCCGATAAACAAAACGCTTTATGGGGGTGATGGCTATGTTACAAAACTTGCTAATCAGAGGGACTCAAATTTTTACAATTTCTATAATGGCAATCAGTGGGTCTCGGATGGTACTTTTGATAATGGCCCGACTGTATTTGAAGCCCAACGCTTGCCAATGAAATTGGAACCGGAAAATCCGCTGTTGTTCAATGATGAAATTAACGGCGCGATCAATTCTTCGAATCTGAGTTGGCGATTCTATTTGGGTAGCGGAGACGTCGCTTATAAAGCAGAGGCCAAAGGCCCCAATGATTCGCAGTTGGCAGTATTTACAAGTAATGATGAGGATGCCGTGAATGGACATGACAAGGATATCGGCAGTGTGGCGAATATCTTGAATTGTAAATTTGATGTGGCTCCCATGATGACAACGATGTCTGCTAAATCGGCGGGAATTGTCTATACGGATAATTCTTTTGCTGTGGCTTATCCCTATGATAACGGAACATGCGCTTTACCAAGTGACAAGAATAAGGATTATCGTTTTTATGGTTGTGACAAATGGGTTTCTAGAGTCCATTATAAACAAAATGACTGGACTGAACAAGAATGGAATGCAAAGTATCTAGAAAATGATTACTATCGTAATCCCTTGACCGATGCCAGCGTAAATAAATATTTCCTGGTAAACTCCACTTCTCCGACAAATGCTGGTGTGGCACAAAAGATTGATTCGGTAAAGGTTGATTCTGTTACTTGGAGTGCTGAACTACAAGAACCCAATTTTGACATAGATAATTTATTGAGCGGAAAATACGTTCTTAAATCTAATAGTCGGAATTCGGACAATTGGGATACTGTTTCTTCAAAATCAGGTAATGGTATACGTTATACTATATCTAATAAGGGACAGTCCTATTTGGCTAAGTTGGATTTCTACCGATCAAAGGATTCGATTTTTGTTGCTGATACAAGTTTGAACAATAGTATTTCTTTGAAAAGTGTTGTTAATCAAAATCAAAAGGATTCCATACTTTCTACAAATTGGGCGAAAAATATCTCTGTAGGCAATGTTGCTGTATATAAGAGAAATATGGAGGGCGATACAAACCTCATCGAACATCCTTACTTTAAAGCGTCCTATGATTCCCTAGGTAAACAATTTAATGTGAATCGAACTTCTTTGGACGTTTATGCATCAAGAGAAGATGAAATCATTTCATTGCTTGGCCGAGTTCCTTACGCAGTATGTGATTGGAATGTCTCGTATATTCAAGATGGTATGCGATTCAACGTGACTGGGAAAAATTCGGATACTTTGGACACAACTGTACCTTATCCGATTAAGGTGTCAAAGAATGTTAATGAACTTCAGGGGAACACCTCGTTTTTCTTGACTTATAGTGGTCTTAACAATATAACCTATTATCGTCAATTGGATGTCCGCATAGGAAAACTTGTAAAACCTGAAGACTCTATAACGGTATATTCTTCATATCACAATGTGTCTGTACATTTTAATAAAGGTTCCTGGGAAAAAAATACAGATGTGACTGTGCGTACCATGGATCCGAGCGAGTGCTACGATTGTGAACTGTTTAGGAATATGGTACCGGTAGGCCCTGTAATAGAGGTTCTCCCTTCTCACAAATTTGCTGCAGGTAAAGAGCCTCTTGTTACGATGGATATTTCTAGAACTTCATTGGAAAAAGATAATGTTGATCCGCGTAACTTGAAAATTTACAAGCCCGATGTTCAAAATAAGAAACTTGTTCCTTTGGAAACGTTTGGCCTTGTCTATCTTGATTCCAATCTTGTCGTTTGTAAAGATACGAGTGCGTCTGCCTGGTCTTTTGTAAGAATAACTGCAAAAACATCAACATTCTCCAAGTTTGTAGCACTTGATTCTTTGATGGCCGATAGTGTTGAAATTGCAGATTCTATTCCAGAGGAAATAGGGATATTCTCCTGCAGTCAAATGGACTCTTTGTGGGGAGATACACTATGGATGGGAACGGCCAACGGTTGGCTAGAGTATCCTTATTTGTGCGATGGAAAGAGTAATTATCTTCTTCAGTTGAAGAATTCAAGCAATGTGGCAGCAGAGCATCATGGTGCTTCTGAACGTCCGATTATTTGGCGTGCAAAAAATACAGATTTGAATCAAATTGATTCCCTGTATCAATCGTTTATCGTGTTCTATGGGCTTGATGGTAATACAGAGCAAAAGCTGGGTCCTGTTGTGAAATTGGATTCTACAGCTCCGGTGATTGAAAATGTTGACATCTCGGTTTCCGATAATGGCGATGGACGTATTGTTCATGTGGCTGCAGATGTCTATGAAGCCGAAAGTAAATTGAAAGGGACTACAATGGAACTTTTCCTTGGTGGTAGTCTTGTGGAAAGCATTACCATTCCCGAAAATGGTATTTTGCAACATGACTTTAATCTAAAGAAAAAAGACCTTTATGAATGTATCGCCTGTATGGCGACCATTACGGTTATTGCAGAGGATTACGGTCATAATACGGATAAAGTTGTAAAACAAACGGAAAAACTGTATCCATATCCGTCTTCTTTGATTTTGTGGTATCCGCTTGCAGAGGGGGCTGGAAATATTGCGTATGAAATCATGACGAAAGATAAATCTAGGCGATTGCACATGGATCTTTCTTCCGTTAACAAGCCATGGGGTGCTAAATATGGTGTTAATCTAACAGCGAAAGATTCCGCAAGTAGCAGATATATATTACCTGCTTTAGATACCCTTCGTCCCTTCTCTTTTGAATTTAATTTTAATTCCAATAATACTCAAAGGGAAGATTGGTCTATTCTAAGTTTTGTCGGGAAAAATGAGTGGACATTTGGCCTTGGAACGTACAATCGTTATTTCTTGAAGGTTGGCTCTGAACAATTCTACTTCAATACAAAACGTGAAGCGAATATCCCTACGCACCTTGTGGTTGTGGTGGATGGAACGAAGGCTAGCCTTTATAAGAATGGCAAATATGAGGAAACCATAAAATTGAGTAAAGAACTGCTTTATGGAGGTTATGGAAAGCTTTCTATTGGCGCTCGTAATGGTGTGCGTAGTGCTGGCGGTAGCATTTCTAACTTGCGGTTCTATTCTTCGGCACTTACCGAAGAACAGATCCAAAGTATATTCGAAGGGGTCCTAAGTGTGGATGAGGTGAATTTTGCCGCAGTTCGCGCAGTAGATTTGGAGGATAGGGACGGCCTTGTGGTTGATCAGTCCTGTTCAGCTCCGGGCAAGGCTTATCTACGTCAAAAGTCTATTGGCAATGACGGTGTGATGACTTGGAATGTTGACTTGAATGCCGATAATTATTCCCTCTATCTTCTTCATAGGAATTATGTTTCTGAGGACTCCAGGGTCGAGATTCTTGTTAATGGAAATAGCGTAGGAATATTTAAGTTGACTTCTACGGGTCTGTGGAAGAGCGAGAAAATTGTAAATCTTGGACTTAGTCTAAACTCCGGTGTCAACGAGATTGGCGTTCGTCCATTGGGAAGCCTTGGTGTGGCTGCAATAGCTTTAGCAAGCAGTAGCGCCAATATTGAAGATAATCAAATCAGTTATAATGAATCTTCTTGGGTTGACCCAGATCCAAAGGTGAGGGTGCTTATGAAGTACGAAGCCATGGACGATAAAAAATGGACTCAGGTTCGCTTTGATTTGCGCAACATGACTGACGAGTCCCTTGAAAATGCAAGAATTCGCTACTATTACAAGGGAGAAGGCGAAAATGTAAGTGCAACATCGTTCTTCCCTGATGCTCCAATGAGTGTTGTTAATGATGCCGGTTCTGTTTTCTATGCTGAATTTGCGTTGACTGAGGCGATTGCTGCCTATGGTACGGCTTACTTTGGTCAGGGACCATTAATTGGCCTGCATCGAATCACTTCTCCAACCAATTATTTCCCATATTGGGACAAAACCGATGACCCAAGTTATCTTAAGGACGCTGAATTTGGCTATGCCAATGCAACGGGTGTAGCCCTGCTAGATGGAGACGGAAACTTGCTTAACGAGTTTGCTTGCTACGATGAAGATGGACCTGTGCAAAAGGCCAAAATCAAGGTTCGCGCAATGGCAATGGATTATGAATACGGTTCCGCAAGTGCTAGCAATCTTGCTGTGTATGTTGAAAATACTGGCAGTGCTCCTATTGATGGTTTTGAAATGCGTTACTATTTCAGGGATTCTGCAAAAACGGAATTCGATGTGAACTGGAGTGCCTTTGCGACTAGCCAAATGGTTAATGCCGGTGGAGATTTGTACTATATTTCGTTTGTGTACGATGTTCTTTTAAATCCGGGAGATAAGTCTGATTATGGTAGCGGCGTGCAGTTCGCGGTGCATCATCCAAATAGGACAATCGATTTTAACGCGAAGGATGACCCCTCCCATTATAATTTGAATAATTACGGAATGGTTGAGGCCGATTCTGTCGTGGTGCTGGATAAATTGGGTAATTTGCTCTGGGGTAATGCTCCTCAGCCAAAATTTAGTGAAGGTTATGTTCCCAATGAAAAATATGCAGACCTTGTGCATAGGGAAGGTGACGTAATTTACGTGAATATTGAGGAAAACGGTTATTACATCCTTGAAATGGTGAATGCCATGGGTGCCCCGTTGAAAACGCTTTATAAGGGTTCGTGGGACATTGGTGAACATTCGGTGGCAATTGACGTTAAGTCTATTCAGCCTTCGAGTTATATTGTACTCCGAAGAGGAACAGATATATTGTCGTGGAGTCTTCTGAATTAAGGAAATGTTTGTATGAGGAATTATAAAATGAGGTATCAAAAACTACTAGGTGTTAGCTTTAGCTTGATTGTTTCCTTGCTTTGCGCGTGTTCCGAAGATAGCCCTTCGGAGCCAAAGGATACTTTTGACGCAAGCGTCGTCTGCCCGGAAAATCAAAGGGGGACGTTCACCGACGAACGCGACGGACAGGTGTACAAGTACACCACAATAGGCAACCAAGTGTGGATGGCCGAGAACTTGAAATTCGACGCACCGTTCAGCCTGTGCTATGACAAAATCGAAGGCTTCTGCGATACGTTCGGCAGGTTCTATTCGCTACATATTGATGGTGAGGATTTGGGACTCTTTGACCGGGCTTTGCTAGACACCATTTGCCCTGCCGGGTGGCATGTGCCCTCTGTGGACGAATGGAATGTATTAGCTGAAAATATGGGGGGGGCGGAGTTTGCAGGTCCTAGGTTGATGAGCTCCTCTGATTTTGGGGAACGGTATACTCCAGGAACTGATGATTGCGGATTTGATTCTAAACCAGCAGGAGAATGGCTGTTAGACGGGACCATATCTGGCAACTATGCTGTATATTGGACATCAACCGCTAAAGACTTTGATTTGTCGTATGTGGTGGCTATGGGAGTTGGTTTTACAATAGGACAAAACTATCCCAAGCATTCATTACGTTGCATAAAGGATTAAGCTATGAAAAAAACAACATTTCTTCTTTTTTTGTTTTTGGTTTCTCAATCATTTGCCCTCTCGTTAGAGCAGGTAAAGGCGGCGCTCAAGGAAAAAACAATTCCTCGAGATTCCATTGAAATGAACCTTCGTACGTCTGTTCGCGCTGCGGGTGTGTATCAGCAAACTGATGTTTACTTTGTGAGCAAAGGAGAAAACAAAAGCTACACTGAAATAAAAAGTAATTTTTTAAACCAGCGAAGCATTGTGAATGGAAATAAAATGAAGGTTGTGGATTTAAAGACGAATAAGTCGCAAATCCTAGATTACAATGCCGAAGCATTGAAATCGTCATCCTATGGAAATTTCAATCCGTTAGATTCGGGTGAATGGAAAGAGCCGAAGTTTTTTTCAGATGATACATATATTATACAGGGATCCGCTGGAACGTTGTATTACAATAGTAAATTGAAGCGTATCGAAAAATTGGAGTCTGTGAAGGACAATGCCGATGTTCTTACCACGTTCACTTATGATGCGAACAACAATATGAAAAAAATGGTTGTGTCGGTGTTGGTCAAAGGTGTGGAAAGTATTGTGACAACCGAGATCCTTCGTATGCAGAAATCAGATAAGGTTCCAGACAGAATGTTTGAATTCTGATGCAAATTCCAACCCATTCAAGGATTGTGGTGCAAAAATTCATAGAGCTGGGCGGCCAAGGTCTTGTTGTGGGTGAGGATGAGGGTAGGCTTACCCACGTTCTTGATGACGTTTGCCATGGTGAACGTCTTGCCGGAACCGGTTACGCCAAGGAGCGTCTGGAATTGATCGCCCTGCTTGAAACCCTCGGTAATCTGCTCGATGGCCTTGGGCTGGTCGCCGGCGGCGGCGTACTGGGAAACCAGTTCGAAGTTGGCGCGGGTGGGCGCCTGGAACTGACGCAATCTGCCCGGAAGGCTCTGCTCGGGGGAGAGAACCTTTGCTATTGGTTTTGCATACGGATCCGGGGTAATTGTCTTGCGCGCTCTAGCCATGTATCAAAGATACATTTATAGAACTAGAAGGGCTCGCGACTGTCCCAGATTTCCTTAATAGTTTCGCAAATATCTTTTTTAGATTCAACGGATCTGCCGGTTAACATGTAAATGGAACCATTTACAATGGAAGCCATTACGCAGCGTTGGTACTGGTCGTTTGTGGATTTGATGTAACCGAATTTCTGTTCGTTGTTGTAGACAGGTCCGGTGGTTTCTGCCTGGCTGATGACCTCATGGCGGGAAGTGGCGTAGTCAAAGTCCCACTTGAGATAATACTTCACGAACTCCTCATCGCTAGCATTTTCTTCGATGGTGAAGGTGGAATCCTTGTAGAGAAAATTCTTTTTCCCGCCTCTTAGAGAGACTTCCTCGTTGCCTTTTACGAAGGTAAATGCCATGAGCTTTTCTTCAAGTGAAAAAGCATCTTGTCTGAACTTCCAATCAGTTATTATGAAGGTATATGCTTCAGGGACAGGAATGTTAAGTTTCCATCCGGAGCTTATTCCAAAAACAGAAAATTTCGATACGGACGGTGCAACTTTGCTTGGCCCAGAACAGGCGCAAAAAATGAGTCCGAGGAAGAGCGTGAAAAATTTTTTCATAGATAATCTCCTTGTCCTAAATCCAGAATTGAATATAAAAAAAACGATACATCTGTAAAGGGAAGGGAGACCATGTACGAGGTTACTTTATACTCAGGCTTTCTTTGGCAGAAATTTTTTCCTTGCCGATAAGCTTGTACAGCTTGTTTCGGAAAAGAGGAATGGTGGCGACAACGCCTGCGACGACGACTAAAACGCTTAGGTAGGCGATACCCGGTTTATCCAGTTCCGCCTTGAACACGATTCGCAGCACCAGCAGAATCCACCAGTGAACAGCAAGAATGATAAGGGCGTTTCGTGAAATGTTCCGCAGGATTCCCTTGAAGATTGCGATGGGCGCGACGTTAGGCAATTTGGATAAAAGCTGAAAAATTCCAATGAGGCCTGCAATTCCCAAAATGGAACTTCCCACAAATCGGAAAATGTTTTTCCCAAGGGTGTTGTTCATGATGCTGAACCAGGGCGTGGCTTCGTCGATGATGGCGTATAGCACGAATGCTACGATGGTTCCAATTAGCAGAGTTACGTTCCCGACCCTGGAATTGATGTTGCCCAGTTTTTTGATGGGCTCCTTGCAAAGCCAGCCCAGCGCAAAAAAGGCTAGGCAAGTGCAATCGCGCTCGATGCCCAGAGGCAAGCGGATGTGGCTTTTAAAAAGCAGCCAACCGGCGATTAAACTGCTTGCGGCAATCACCGCTATAATTATTTTCTGCAGGACTGGATTCTTCGCGTTGCTCAGAATGGCGCTGGTTTTTTGCACTCCAAAGAACATCAGGCTGATGGAATACAGCGTGAATACGAACCAAAGCGGGCCCGACCCGATGCTGGATTTTCCAGCTACGAAAATTTTTGCGAAATTCCAACCGATATACTGACTGACATTCTCGATATTCGGCACCGTATTCATGATTGTCATTTTGGGGGCTCGGGGGAACCACTCAAAATTCCATACTACAGGATCCAAGGCTAGGAATAGCAGTGAAAGCCAAATGTAGGGGAGGAGCAGAACCTTGGTCTTATGCAGAGCGTAGCTCTTGAAATCAGCGAATCGTCGGGTGCTGAAAAGTACGCCCGAGATAAAGAAGAATGTGGACATGCGCATGGCGCTGAGCGCTTCCATTCCCAGGCTCACATTCTTGAAGGATTGCTCCACATGGAAAAGGCAGACCAGCAAAAGGACGAATCCCTTGTATTCGTCTATCCACTGGATGCGATTTTGCGAAGCCCCTCCCATTGAAATCCTGCTCACTGGAATTTTTAGAAGTTGGAACGTTCATCACCGATGGTGGTGAAGGGACCATGACCGGGCAGAACAATGGTGTCTTCGGGCAATGTAAGCAATCGAGTCTTTATGCCGCTTACCAGCATGTCGTCGTCACCGCCGAATAAATCGGAACGTCCACGGCCGCCAGCAAAAAGAATGTCTCCTGCAAAAAGCAGTGGCGGAACTTTTCCTGCTGCAGTTCCGTTGAAGACGACTTCACCTGGATTTTCGCAGTAAAAGGCAATGCCTCCGGGAGAATGGCCTGCCACATGGATAACCTTCAGTTTTATACCGGGGACATCTACAATGTCGTCGTGGGCCAGATAGTCGCCAAGTGCGGGTGCGGCCTGTTCGAAGGGCATGCCGTACATGGAACTTTGTTCTTCCTGGAGGTCCAACAAAAATGCGTCTTCTTCGTGGGCTTCTGCCTTTACGTTATAGGTGTTTTCTATAAAGGCGTTGCCAAGAATGTGGTCCAGGTGAAGGTGTGTATTTAGTAGTCTTTTGATTGTTAATTTGTTTGTAGATATGTAGTCTGCCAGGACCTTTCTTTCCTGGATGTTTGAAACGCTTGGGTCTATTAAAATGGCGTCTCCGGCATCGTTGTTTAGAATAAATGCGTTTACGCCATAGGAGTTGACTACATATTGCTGAATTTTCATGCTTACGAATATAAAAATTATTGCTTTTTTAAACTTACAACGGGCGTCTCCTCAGTGAAATTTCTATGTTATGGAGTGTCAATAAACAAGTCAAAAAAGTGGTAATATTATGGAAATCAATAAGGATATTGCTGACATTCAAGCTGCCGAGGCAAGCCAGCGCAAGAAGAAGAAATTCATCCTGTGCTACCATAATTTTAACGTAAAGAATTACAAGCGAGCTGCTGCTGAAATTCGCAAGATTTCCGAAGAAGCAGGTTCTCCCATTTCTATCGCCGTGGTTCCTTCCATTGGCGGTGCTCCTGAATCCGAAGCAGAAGAATTCCGCGAGGAAATTGGCAAGTTCATGGATGAAGGTTACGAAATCATCCTTCATGGCGCACGTCACCGTGCAGATCTTTTTGTTAAGCGTTCCTTCCAGGGTAAGATTGGACTTTGGCTTTCCAGCAATGGTGCAGAATTTGCCGGCTTGGGCAAGAACCTGTCCCAGTCTCTTTTGACCCGCGCTCTCGCCCTGTGGAAGGCCCATGGCTTTGGTTTGCCGTCTGGATTTGTTGCTCCGGTATGGTTCGGCAACAAGTTCCTCAAGAAGCAGGTTCTTAGCCTGTTCGATAACTACGAAGACTTGTTCCATATCTACAAGAAGACCAGCAGGGGCTCCAGGGCAATCAAGTCCCCGCTGTTCACCTTCTCTATTTTCCCCAAGCCTCTCGCAGGCCTTGCCCAGACAATCGCACTTCTGGGCCTTACGATTAACTCTGGCACTCCCCGTTTGGTTTTCCACGCAGGCGACTTCCAGAACATGGGCGAAGATCGCGTACTTGGTTTGGTGCGCTACGCTAAGGTTCAGCGTGAAAAGGTTATGTATCGCGACCTCTAATGGTTTTCGCAATCAGAGGATACTATGATTTTAAACAAGTTTCTGTCTCGCGTAGATTACGAATCCTACGAAGACCTGCACCAGAATTTCAAGCTGTCCATTCCGGACAACTTCAACTTCGCTTATGACGTCGTGGATGAATATGCCAAGAACGAGCCTAAGCGCGAAGCCTTGGTCTGGTGTGATGACAACGACGAAAGTCACATCTTCACCTTTAAGGATTTGTCCATCGCTTCCCAGCGTACGGCCAACTTCCTGGTAGATCAGGGAATCAAGAAGGGCGACCGCGTTATGCTTATCCTGCGTCGCCATTATGAATTCTGGTTCTTTATTCTTGCCTTGCACCGTATTGGCGCCATTGTTATTCCTGCGACCAATATGCTTTCTGCCCACGATCTGGAATACCGTTTCGATGCTGCAGAAATCAAGATGGTGGTTTCCTACGACGATCCTGCCTTGCAGAAGGAAGTTGAAACTGCTGTTTCTAGAACCGATTCTGTGAAGAAGCTGGTGACTATCGGTCAGCCCCGTCAGGGCTGGATCAGTTTCTACGACGATTACGAAATTATGCCTACGGAGTTTGCCCGTCCTACAGGTGAGGCTGGAACCCGTAATGATGATATTATGCTGGTCTACTTTACCAGCGGTACTTCTAGCAATCCCAAGATGGTGGCACACACCTTTACTTATCCGTTGGGACACATCAATACCGCTCGCTTTTGGCAGCATGTTGTTGATGGCGGCCGTCACCTGAGCATTGCCGAGACCGGTTGGGCAAAGGCCATGTGGGGTAAGATTTACGGCCAGTGGATTGCAGGTTCTGCCGTATTCGTTTACGACATGAAGGTGTTCATTCCCGGTAAGATGCTGGAAAAGATGGCTCAGTTCAAGATTACCACCTTCTGCGCACCTCCTACTGCTTACCGCGCCTTGCTGCTGCAGGACCTGAGCAAGTACGACTTGTCTAGCCTTACCTACTGCGTAACTGCAGGTGAAGCTCTTAGTTCCGACATTTACAACAAGTGGCTGGAAAAGACCGGCCATAAGCTTCGCGAAGGCTACGGCCAGACCGAATCTACCCTTATTACGGGAAACTACGAATGGATGGAACCCAGACCGGGTTCCATGGGCATGCCTTCTCCGGGTTACAAGCTGGACATCATTAACGCCGACGGTACATCTTGCGGTGTTGGGGACGTTGGCGAAATTATCATCCGCATTGACGACGGCAAGCCCTTTGGTCTGTTCGGCGGTTACTACCGTGATCCTGAACGTACCGAAAAGGTTTTTGAAGGCGGCGTGTACCACACGGGCGACACTGCCTGGCGCGATAAGGATGGCTACTTCTGGTTCGTTGGCCGTACCGACGACTTGATCAAGACCTCCGGCTATCGTGTAAGCCCCTTCGAAGTGGAAGAAGTTCTCCATCAGCACCCTGCTGTAATGGAAGTGGCTGTGACTGGTGTTGAAGACGCCACCCGCGGTCAGGCCGTGAAGGCTACTATCGTGCTCCACAAGGGCTACGAAGCTTCCAGGGAACTGGCTAAGGAAATCCAGCTGTTCACAAAGAAGGTGGCTGCCTCCTACAAGAGCCCCCGCTTTATCGACTTTGTATCTGAGCTTCCCAAGACCATTAGCGGTAAGATCCGTCGTGCCACCATCCGTGACAACGACAAGGCCGAGGCCGAAGCCAAGGCTAACGAAGCCGCCAGTGCAACTCCAGATAACCAGATCCAGTTCCCGGAAAAGAAAGTTTCTGAAAACTAGTGAGACATAGATGAACCGTAGAAGAATTGTAATTACCGGTATGGGTGCGGTGACACCCGTTGGCAAGAATGTTGACGAGTTGTGGGATGCTATCCAGCACGAAAAGTGCGGTGTTGGCCCTATCACCTTGTTTGATGCTACCGATTGCCCGGTAAAGATTGCTGCCGAAGTGAAGGATTTCAAGCCCGAAGAACACGGAATCGATCCCAAGGAAGCCCGCCGTATGGCCCGCTTCACCCAGTTCCTGCTGGCTGCATCCAAGGAAGCTGTTGCCGATGCAAAGCTTACTGAAGATGACCTCCACGGAGACAACATCGGTGTTATCGCAGGCTGCGGCCTTGGCGGTATCGACGTAGTTGACTCCACTTTCAACCAGTACGTTGCTGGTGGCAAGCGTCGCGTTTCTCCCTTGGCCATGGCCGAGCTTATTCCTAACGAAGGTGCCGCAAACGTTTCCATCAATCTTGGAATTACGGGCTGCGCCTGGACCGTCGCAACAGCTTGTGCCTCCGGCACTGACGCCATCGGCGTCGCCTTGGATGCTGTGCGTTCCGGCCGTCTGGATATCTGCCTTGCTGGCGGTTCCGAAAGCGGTATCAACGACTATTCCATCAAGGCCTTTGCCGGCATGCACGCCCTGACTGACAAGTTCAACGACTGCCCCGAAAAGGCTAGCCGCCCCTTCGACAAGGACCGTTCCGGCTTTATCATGGGTGAAGGCGGTGCCGTTCTCGTTCTCGAGGAATTGGAACATGCAAAGGCTCGCGGTGCAAAGATCTATGCAGAACTTGCCGGTTACGGTGCAAGCGCTGACGCCTACCATATCACTAGCCCCAAGCCCGATGGAAGCGGCTGTGCCAAGGCAATGCTTCGTGCCATCAAGGATGCTGGCATTGAACCTACCGACATTGACTACTACAATGCCCACGGTACTTCCACTCACCTGAACGACGTGACGGAAACTGCAATGCTGAAGATCGCTCTAGGCGAACACGCTTACAAGATCAAGGTCTCCAGCACCAAGAGCATGACCGGCCACTGCGTTGGCGCCGCCGGTGTCTGCGAAGCCATCATCAGTACTCTTGCTGTTCGCGATTCCTTCTTCCCGGCTACCATCAACCTGGAAAATCCGGATCCAGAATGCGACCTGGACTACGTTCCCAATAAAGGCGTGAAGGGTAACATCGATGTTGCCGCTTCTGCTTCTCTTGGCTTCGGCGGTCACAACGGTGTTGTGATTATCAAGAAGTACAACGGCTAACTCAGCAGCCACTTTGAAATAAACAAATTGGTTTCATCTATTTTCCAATCTTTTCGGCGGCTATTTTGCATGCCAGTTCCTGCACCTTTTCGAGAGGCAACTTAAGAACTCGAGCGACTCGTTCCACAGGGTCGTTATCTCGAAGAAACGCTTCTGCAGCACTCAGATTGGCTTCTTCACGGCCCTCGCGGCGGGCGGTACCGATGCGCGTACTGATTTCAGCTTCTGTGACCATACCTGTTGCAATCTCCGTGATAAAGTTCTTCTCGAGGGCGTTCACCGCCAGACGGCTGTAAACATCCGCTATGACGGGATCCTTCGTTTTGGGGGCATCCTTCGCAGAGGCCATCTTGGTGAAAAGCTCCAGCCATTCCGTCTCGGCAGTGTTCAGGTTCAAGACCTTCGCATCCACCTTACTCAAGTCGATTACAATATACCTTTTTTTATCATATACAGGCAAGGCGCCGGGATCACCGATGCTAGAAAAGCGGAAGAGGCCCAGTTCCTCGCGGTAGCTTTTGCAAAAGCTAACCGGGAAGTTGCAAATCCACACGCTGTAGGTTGTAGGCATCAGATAGGGATGGTCTTCCTTCTCGGCCTCGGTGCGCTGGCTGTCAAAGTGAATCTTCGACTCGATGGAAAGCTGGTCCGCATAAAGTTCCACACGGTCCGTAAAATCCTCGTGAGACGCCCGCTGCATCTCCAGGTCCACGAACTCATCGTTGTTGAGCTTGGCGTGTACATCGAAACGGACCTCCTCCACATCGATTGCGGAGGTCAGCGTCGATGCGGGCTTCTTGCGTTCGATGCTTACGATCTTGCGCTCTTCGGGCAAGTGCAGAATCGCATTCAAAAAGTGAATCAGTGTAACGTCCTTCGAAAAGATTTCCTTGAAGACCTTGTCCCGGGTCGGATCCAGGAACGCATGCTGTTTAATGATTTCGACTTGCTTTTTGACTTTTTCCTCAAATGTCGCCATTGTAATTCCAAAGCGGGAACGCCCCCGCAATAGCGCAAGGCGGATTCGCCCTACATATTATTAACACGCGAAAAATCGAGAAATGTCCTGTATTTTTAGGTAAAACAAATGTAAAACTGTGATTCTTTGGAAACATTACGCCTGGATTTCTCCGGGCGTTTTTTGTTACAAAGAGATATCAACGATTCCACAGAACGAACTAATTGGCTTCAGAAAAATTCACTAGGGAAATACCTGGTTAAGAAAAGAATAAATCATGAACCTCTGATTCGAAATGCTTTTCTAAATTCTATTAGAGGCTTGGATGATTATGTTGAAAAATAGATGGCTGTTCATTTTGTGCTGGATGTTGTTTTTCGGGACTTGTTTCGCTGCAAATCTTCTGAATGAATTGAGTGATGAAGAAATGACGGAACTTCAGGAACTTATTAAACAGCCTCCTCCAGGCCCTTGTCATGGCGTTGTTTATGTTGAGGAATGCATTCGCTGGGTTAACGATTCCACAAACGTCAAAAAGGAAAAACATCCTGATTACAAGTGGGAGGTGTGGCGTCAATGTTGCGATGATATTCGTGATTCCATTGATGCTACGAAACCTAAGCGAAAGAAAAAGCGAAAATAGATTGCTGGCTAAAAATATCCCCCGACTCCCTCACAGTCATCGGAGAATTCTTTTCAGAGTAGAAAATTTCTGAACGAAATAAATATTTCAGAAAATGTTAATTTACTTGCGAAAGGAATACTGTTATGGTCTGGCTTTATAGTTTGCTTGCGGTTCGTTCAACAAAGATGGAACATCTTGACCGACATAAAATACTCGCAAGACCACGACCTGTATTTTTTGTACTACGTAAAAGATATTGTAATTGCCTTCGTTCATTTTTCGAACGCCACGACTTTGCCAAGGCTCTTCCGCATATATTGGGTATCGTTCCGGAAAAACAGATAGTCCCAGAATAGAATCCTGTAACTTTTTCAAAATTTTTTGTGCTGCAACAGGAGCATTCAAGGAATTGCATATATAATCTGCGATTCCCTCTAAGTCGTTTTTTTTGCGTTATCGGAGACCAGAACCTGGTAGCTCATACATGGTATTTTTTCTTGATGTCAGAAAAAACGGCGGCAGCGGGAGTCATGCGACCGGCCTTCATGTCTGCATAGCCTTTTTCTAGTTCAGCATCGAATTCCGCCTTGGACAATCTGGACTCATCAACAGGTCGTTTGGGTAACTTCACCTCAAAAGGCAGTCCCTGTTGCAAAATAATTTGCTTGTAAAACATGTTGATGGCGTTGGACACAGGAATCCCTAAAGCGTCCAAGATGCTTTCGGCTTCTTTCTTGACTTCGGGCTCAATACGAGCATAAAGGTTAGCACTTTTTGTCATATCTTAAATATATAAATTTGTGCGCACAAACGCAATACATTTGTTTTTGGTTGAAAATTTTCCTTGAACAGCAAAAACCAGCAGCCTAGGTCGACAAAGAAACCGCCCGGATTTCTCCGAGCGGTTTTCTTTAAGCTTTATCCTTTAACCTTTACGCTTTATTCCTTCACGCTCCAGGTGGTGCCTTCCTTGCTGTCCTTGATCACGATGTTCATGGCGGCAAGTTCGTCGCGGATGCGGTCGCTTTCGGCCCAGTTCTTGTTTGCGCGGGCTTCCTTGCGGAGGGCGAGAAGTTCTTCTACCTTGGCGACGTCAACGCCAGCGGCACCTTCGTCAGCCTTCTTCTTGTAATCCTGACGGGGTTCGTCCAGCTTCAGGCCAAAGACCTTGTCCATGTCCAGAACGAGGGCTGCCTTTTCGCCGTCGTCGATGTCGGACTTCAGCATGGTATTGAGGATACCGAGAGCGCGGGGCATGTTCAGGTCGTCACCGATGGCGGTCTTGAATTCTTCCTGGAAGGCCTTGGCGGCTTCGCTTGTAATTGCAGTTGCCTTGCCGATGAGGGCGTCGGTCTTCTTGTGCAGGCTCTTGAGGCCTTCCTTGGCGCCTTCCAGAGCTTCCCAGGTGAAGTTCAGGTAGTTGCGGTAGTGGCTGCCCACTGCGAAGAAGCGGTAATCCAGCGGATTGAAGCCGCGGTCTACCAACAGGTCAACGGTAAGGAATTCGCCGCTGGACTTGCTCATCTTGCCGAATGTTGTGGCGGTGGTGCCGTCTTCCAGCTTTTCTTCGCTGGCGGTACGGAGGAATTCTCCGTGCATCCAGAAGCGGGAGAACTGAACGCCGTTGGCGCATTCGCTCTGTGCAATTTCGTTAGTGTGGTGGACGCGGATGTGGTCGGTACCGCCGCAGTGAATGTCCAAGGTGGGGCCGTTGTACTTCATGGCCATGGCGGAGCATTCCACATGCCAGCCCGGGAAGCCTACGCCCCAGGGGGAATCCCATTCCATGGCGCGCTTCTTGTCGGTGGGACTGAACTTCCAGAGAGCGAAGTCGGTAGCGGCACGCTTTTCGCCCATGTCGATACGGCTGCCCTTGCGGAGGTTTTCAACGTCCAGGCGGGCGAAGTCGGCGTAACGGGGGAACTTGAGGCTATCGAAGTAGATGCCGTCGGAAGTGCGGTAGGTAAAGCCCTTTTCTTCCAGGGTCTTCACCAGGTCAATCTGTTCCTGGATGTGCTGGGTGGCGGGAGTCCAGCGGGTGGGTTCCTGAATGTTCAGACGATGCCAGTCGTTCATGAAGGCGTCGGTGTAGAACTTGGCGATATCCCAGACGGACTTGCCTTCGCGGGCGGCGCCCTTTTCCATCTTGTCGTCTCCGGAGTCGCCATCGCTAGTGAGGTGGCCTACGTCGGTGATGTTCACGATGTGGTTCACCTTGTAGCCGTAGTAGTTCAAGGTGCGGACCAGGAAGTCTTCAAAAATGTAGGTGCGGAGGTTGCCGATGTGGGCGAAGTGGTACACTGTAGGGCCACAACAGTACATACGCACGGCGGGAACGCCTTCTGGAAGAGTAAACAGTTCTTTCTTGCGTGATGCGGTGTTGTAGAATTGAAGTGCCATTTGAGCCTCCGGTTAAGTTGCGGGACCTTTGTTTGCTACAGTCCCATTTCGGCGCTGTAATTTAGAAAAAATGGTTCGCCTTGACTAATTGAAAAACTTTATGGTCTTTAATAAAAACCGCCTATGAAAAAGGTCTGCCTTAAAAGCAGACCTTTTACCACAATTTTTGTAAAAGAGTTAAATCTTTTCGCCGCACTTTTTTCTGTGGTGGTATTCTGCTGTGGCGGTAAAGATCACGTCACTGCTGGAGTTGAGGGCAGTTTCCATGGAGTCTTGCACCACGCCCAGGATAAAGCCTACGGCAACCGCCTGCATAGAGATGTCGCCGCTAATGCCCAGGATGGAACAGGTCATGGGAATCAGGAACAGGGAACCGCCGGCAATACCGGAAGTTCCGCAGGCGCCGATAGCGCTCATGACGCAGAGGATGCAGGCTGTCAAGAAGTCCACGTGGATGCCCAGGGTGTTGGCCACAGCCAAGGTCATGACGGCGATGGTCACTGCCGCACCGCACATGTTGATGGTGCAGCCCAGCGGGATGGAGACAGAGTAAAAATCTTTTTCGAGACCCAGGCGTTCGCAGAGGGTCATGTTCACCGGGACGTTTGCTGCGGAGCTGCGGGTGAAGAATGCGGTAACGCCGCTATCGCGAAGGCAGCGGAACACCAGGGGGTAGGGATTTTTGCGGAGTGTGATGGCAACGATAAGCGGGTTGAGAACGAGGGCGACCACCAGCATGCAGCCTACCAGCAGGCCAAGCAACTTGCCGTAGTCAGCAAAAATGCCCATGCCGTTTTCTGCCACGGAGGAGAATACAAGGCCGAGAATGCCGAAAGGTGCCATCTGGATGATCCAGCGGATAACCTGGGAAATGGCTGCAGAGGCGTCGGTAATGACGGTGACGCAATGGTCAACGGGAAGTTTCTTGAGGGCAAAGCCAAAGACGATGGACCAGAAGAGAATGCCGATGTAGTTGGCGCCAGCGAGAGCTGCTATCGGGTTCTGAACGCAGTTCTTTACCAGGTTGGTAAGCACTTCGCCGATGCCACTAGGTGCGGCACCCTCGGCTGCCGTTGCGGTCAGTTTCATGGTGACAGGGAACAGTTCGCTGCCAGCAACAGCCAAGGCTGCTGCGCCGATGGAGCTGATGATGTAAAGTATGATCACCTTGCGGAAACGGCTGCCGATGCCTTCACCAGCACCTGCAATGGAGCTTGCCACCAGGGCGAATACCAGGATGGGGGCGGCTCCCTTCAGGGCTCCTACAAACAGGGTGCCCAAAATTCCAATTCCGCTCAGTTGTGGAAAAAGAAGTCCCAAGACGGCGCCCAAAACGAGACCGATGATAATTCGAATAATGAGACTAAGCTCAATCCATTTCTTTACAAGAGTCTTCATAGAAATATCCTTTTGCTTTTGGGGAGAAATATAGCAACACTCGATTTACTAACTTTGCCCTATGCTTTTTGATGATGTTATCAATGATTCCTACGAGCCCCGGGAATATCCGGCCTTGTCTCAATTATCGGATGAATGGATTGGATCTCGCCCCTTTGAAGGCTTGAAAATCCTTGTTGCAACACCGATTTTTAGAAACACTCTTGTTCAGTATCGTGCGCTGATTGCGGGTGGTGCCGAAATCTCCGTAGGTCGTGCCATTAGTGACGTCGGCGCGTCCATGCCCTGCGATGACGCTGTGGTGGCGATGCTGAAGGAATTCGGAATTCCTGTTATAAGCGATGTTGAAATCCGTGCCGGAGCCATTTCGGATGATTACTTTGATTTGATTTTGGATTGTGCAGGCCAATTCTCCTTTTGCCGACCCAAGGTTGGCTTTGTTGAATTGACTCGAAGTGGTGTTCAGTATTTTGAAAATTCATCCTATCCTGTCTATGTTGCAGATAGTGGCATTGTAAAGCGTATCGAGACCACCTTGGGAACCGGCGATGGTTATTTCCGCGCTTTGGAACAGCTAGGCTATGGGATGACTGGCTTTGAAGGGAAAAAGTTGGTTGTCTTCGGTAGTGGAAAGGTTGGCGCAGGAATAGCCCTTCATGGTGTTCGTCGCGATATGAACGTGACTACGGTAACGGATACACGAAATCGTAATTCCGGAACGGACTTTAGCGGAGTCCTTGTAAACAACGGTGTTGGCATCGTAGACTTTATGGATGATGGAGCAGTATCCGGAGCTATCCATGGGGCGGATTTCCTGGTGACCGCTACAGGAATCAAAAGCGCCCTGTCGTTGTCTGCCATAAACACCCTCTTTGCAAATCCTCAGATTGTCGTAGCCAATATGGGCGTCGAAGATGAACTTGGCGAAATGGTTCCTGCCTCAAGAGTTCTGAACAATAAGATTCCTTTGAATTTTATCCTGGAAGAACCTACTCATCTGAAATACATCGATGCAAGTCTTGCCCTGCACGCCGCTCTTGCAGAACGCCTCCTAAAGGAAACGGAGAAGAATGGTTCAAAATTCCCCTTTACGGGAGTTCAGAATCCTCCGTCAGACTTGGAACAGCGTCTTCTTGTGACCACAATCCAGCTCGGTATGATTGGCCCGGAAGTTTACGACATGATGCGATAGGCGGATACAAAAAAGGTTTTTTGATATATATTAGATTGCAAAAATTGGAGTATGAAAATGTTTGGAAAATGCAAGTTTGTAAATCGAGCCTTGGTTGGGGTAGCCTTGGTTTTTGCAATGGCAGGCGTTTCTTCTGCTGAGGATCTGATTGCGCAGGCTTCCAATGGCGCAACTGTGATCCTTCACGATAATGGTCGCTGGGAATATTACCAGAACAATTCAAAGATTCGCGATGTTCGTCCCACAGCAATTCCCGAAGATGCAAAGTTTGAGATTACCATAGACTACGAAAGCGTAGACAAGTTGAAGAAGGATGTCCGCATGGCTATGGAGGCAGACTTTGCCACCGAAGAAGAAATCAAGGACAGTCTTCGCAAGGTTCCCAAGGGTGGCATTGTATATTTCCAGGTTCCCACGAAGCAGATCAAGCCTGGCATGCATCGCGACCTGACCTATTCTATCTACGATACTGGGAAAAATCCGATTTTCACCAAGACTGTTAGCGATACCGAGGCCACTCCCAGCGAATCTCATGGCGTGTCCAATTTGCTGGTGGTTCCCCTCTATGCGCGCCCCAAGGCCAAGGTTCTCAAGGCCAAGGTGGTTAGCGAAGTTGGCCGCTCCACTCTTGAATTTGAAATTCCTATCAAGTAGTTCAAATGAAGTTTGCCGTAGTAGACCTGGAAACCACAGGTGGAACGCCGGAGAATGGTCGCGTTACTGAAGTAGGGATTGTCTTGCTGGATGACCAGGAAGTTGTCAAGACCTACCAGGTTTTGCTGGATCCGGGAATGCCTATCCAGCCCTTTGTCCAGAAGCTGACTGGCATTACCGACGAAATGGTCCAGGGGCAGCCGCAGTTTGGTGCGGTGGCAGAAGAAATCGCCGAACTGATAAAGGACCGAATTTTCGTAGCCCATAATGTGCAATTTGATTCTCGCTTCATGCGGGCGGAACTTCGTCGTTCCTGCATTAAGGCGGACCCACCGCGTCTTTGCACGGTCAAGCTTTCTCGAAAGTTCTTTCCGGGTCTTCCCAGTTACAGCTTGCACAACCTTATAACGTCGCTGGAACTGCCTGATTTTAACCACCATCGTGCCTTGGCCGATGCCATGGCTGCTGCAGAAATTTTAAAACTTTGTCTGCAAAAAGCTGGCCCCGATAAGATAAAGAAGGAAGTAAAGAACATTACCAAGGCGGAAGCCGAAGTGATGTTCTAGCCTGCGCTAATCTGTGCAGGTTTCCTCCATGGCCTTTTGGGGATTTAGTATTCCCGCCCTGTACTTCAACTTCAGAATTCTTGCGGCGGATTCTTCGATGCGCTTCTTGTAATTGGCTCCCTGCTTGGAAAGCTTTACAAGTATCCTGACCATTTCTACGCCTTTCTGAGGGTAGGTGATCATAAACATGTCGTTACCTGCGGTAAGAGCCGTGGTTACCAGCTTGTTAAAGTCCTTTGCAGGATAGTTCTTTCCCTTGACACGTTCTGTTCCGCTAACCCAGGCGCGAAGGCTAACTCCCCATAGGTCGTCGGTAAGAATGATTGTCTCCGGAGACATGTCTCGAGCCATTTGCACAATCTTGGGCTCGAATACGGCAGGTTTGTTAGAAATGCGGATGAACCTGACACTGCTCATCATGGTAATGGGAATGTCGTCGGATAAGGCCTTGAATAACTCGATATTCTTTTGGATTCTGGAAACAGGTGTGGCGCTGACGGCGATTTGCAAGTCGCTGTTGGTCCAGGAGTCATAACCGGGGAAGTGTTTGGAAGCACAAATGATTCCGTTGCTTTTCATGCCCGAGACGAAGGACCGTACTTTGTTTGCGTTGGTGGTGTCGTTTCCCCAGGAACGGTTGGATTCTTCCATAAAGGAATTCTTGTTTCGACTATCCTTGGACGGGTCAAGAACCGGGGCGAGATTGACGTTGACGCCGTAATGTCTTAGGTCAAAACTGATACCTTTTGCGAGGTCCTCGATATCCTCGTTTTTCATGGTCCGCATGACCTTGGCGCTAGGCGTCTTGTTCCACTTGGGGCTGATTGCCGAGGCTCTGTTTACGATGCCGCCTTCCTGGTCGATGGCGACAAGGGGCGGGATTCTCATGGCGCTGTTGACTTGCTCAATGTTTTCCGAAAAACGGACCAGGTTTTGCAAGTGGGATTTCATGACCAGGTAACCGCCAAATTCATTGTTAATCATGAAATCTGCGGGAGTCATGTAGACCATGACCATCTGGGCGGCCTTCTGCTTAATGCTCATGGATTTCCAGAGTGGCATCAGCTCGTCAGGAAGCCCGTAGGGATTCTTGCTGTTTGGCGTAAAGGAAATGGTCTTTTCGGAAAGGCTTTTTTGATGGACTTGTTTTTGCTCCGGGTCTGTCTGCGATTTGGAAGTGTCCGGGACAACCTTAAGAACCGCGCTATCTAGAGAAGATGGCTCCTGATCTCGAAAGACAAGAGGCGTGCTTGACACGGTGGCGCCTGCTTGAGAAAACAATGCCACAAGAATCAAGAATGCACTGACCGCAATAAACCGGGATGTCATAAAGGGCTACGGAACGAAATCTTCGCCGCCGTTCTTGGCTGCAGGTTTCTTGCTTCCCCAACGACGGGGCTTGAACTCGCGGGGCGGGAAGTCGAACTTCAGCTTGCCCAACTTGTCTACGTACAGGAACGCATCGAAGGTGCGGTGCGTTTTGTTGCTGCGGAAACCCTTCAGCAACGCGGTCTTTACGCCCACGCCGGAAAGCATCTTCTGGATTTCCTCCAGAGGAATTTCCTTTCCCAGCAGGATCTTTGGAAGCTGGATACCGCTGGGTTCCTTCTTCAGGTAGGAATCGCTGACGTAGCCGGTCAGGGTCTCGAATACAGGCGCTCCGTCCAGGGGCGAAACGCCCACTTGTGCGCCCAATTCAACCTCGGCGCCTTCGCGGTTGTCGTCAAAGACAAATTCAATCTTGTTCTGGTCGTTGATGATGACCACGGCGGAGAATTCGGCGCCCTTCTTGCTTCTAAAGCCGGCAAGGGGGCCAATCTTACGGTTGGTCAGGAGTTCCACGATTTCGGCTTCGGAAAGGCGCTTGCCGCCAATCATCTTGCGGATGACAATGCCGTCTTCGGTGGTGTAGCGGCTTACGGTCTCAAAAACCTTCTTGCCGTTGACCGGGCTGAAGCTTGCCTCGCCGGTAGTACTTTCTTCCTTGAAACCCTTGATGTTTGTCACCATGGTCTTGGTCATTTCCACGATGCCGTTCATGAAGCTTTCGCGGGTTTCCTTGCCCTTTTCGATCTGCTCCATCTTGTATTCCCACTCGCCGGTCAGTTCCGGGCTGGTGAGGGCTTCGATGTCCATGGCCTTCAGGACCTTGATCAAGTCGAATGCCTTGGCGGTGGGAATCATGTCCTTGCCGTCGCGGACAACGTACTTGTCGGTAACCAGCTTTTCAATGATGGCTGCTCGGGTAGCCGGAGTTCCAAGGCCCCGTTCCTTCATGGCGTCGCGGAGTTCTTCATCTTCCACCAGCTTGCCGGCACTTTCCATCATAGAGAGAAGGGTGCTTTCTGTATAGTGTGCAGGGGGCTTGGTAAAGTCTTCCTTGGCGTCGATTTCCACAGTCTTGGCAGAGTTGCCCTTCAGCTGCGGGATGTTGGACTCGTCGTCGGCATCCTTGCCATAGACTACCTTGAAGCCGGGTTCCACCAGGATCTTGCCTTCGGTAAGGAAGGTCTCGTCTTCAACAGTGGTAACGCGGGTGGTGTTCAGGTACTTTGCAGGGGGGTAGAACACAGCGATAAAGCGCTGGCAGATCATGGTGAAGATCTTCTGTTCCGCCTCGGTCAAATCCGTGGGCATGACGCCGGTGGGGATAATGGCAAAGTGGTCGGAAATCTTGGAATTGTCGAAGACCTTGGGTGTCTTTACAACCCAGTTGTTGTTCAGTGCGTTCTGGGCGTAGCCGGCCAAGGGGCCTTCGATCTTGCTCAGGGTGGTCTTTACCGGGCCTACGTAGTCTTCGGGCAGGCACTTGCTGTCGGTACGGGGGTAGGTGGTTGCCTTGTGGCGTTCGTAAAGAGCCTGTGCAATGGAAAGGGTGGTCTTGGCGCTAAAGCCGAAACGGTTGTTGGCTTCGCGCTGGAGGGTGGTCAGGTCGTAAAGCGGCCCGCACTTCTGGAAGCTTGGGGCGGTGGTTTCTTCGATAGAACCCGTCTTGCCCTTGCACTTGGCAAGAATTTCCTGTACCTTCTTTTCGTCAAAAATCTGCTTTTGCTTGTTGTCACCGATGGTGGTGAACCACTTGCCTTGATAGTTGCTGCCATCGTTGCTGAAGTCGGCCTCGATGGTCCAGAACTTCTTGGGCACGAACTGGTGGCGTTCTTCTTCGCGGTTAACAATGATGGCGAGGGTCGGGGTCTGCACACGGCCGCAGGGGGTAATCTGGAAACCGCCCATGGAACTGTTGTAGGCGGTCAGCCCGCGGCTGCCGTTCATGCCAATAAGCCAGTCGGCTTCGCTTCGGCAAAGGGCTGCAGCCTTCAGGTTTTCCATGTCGGCGCCGTCGCGCATGTTGTCGAAAGCATCCTGGATGGCCGCAGGGGTCATGCTCTGCATCCACAGGCGCTTGATGGTCTTGCCCGTGAACTTGCCCTTCAGCACGTAGTCCAGGATGTAGAAGAAAATCAGTTCACCTTCGCGGCCAGCATCGCATGCGTTCACGATGGTGGTTACGTCCTTGCGCTTGATCAGCTTGCTCAAGATGGAAAGCTGGGCCTTGGTGGTGGGGGTGGCAACCAGGGGGAACTTCTCCGGCAGCATGGGGAGGGTGCTCATTTCCCACTTCTTGTAGCGTTCGTCGATTTCCTTGGGGTCGGCGATTTCCACCAGGTGACCGATGGCGTGGCTTACGATGGTCTCGTCACTTTCGTAGACGCCGTTGCCTTTGGTAAAGGACTTCTGGCCAAGGACCTTTACCAGGTCCAGTGCCACGCTGGGCTTTTCTGCGATAATGAGGGTCTTGCCTTCTACAGCGGGCTTGGCCTTTGCAGCGGTCTTTGCGCTCTTGGTCGTCTTAGCCTTTGCTGTGGTGGTTTTGGACTTTGTAGTCGTTGCCTTTGCAGTTGCCATATCTTACTTCCATTTGAAGCGGCCGAACAGGCCGAACAGCACGGCCAGTACGGTAAAGGGGGCGTGGATGAACTCTACCGGGATGCACCACTTGATCAGGTGCTCCTGCTTGAATACCCGTAGCCCTCGGAGGATTAAAACCAGGTCGCCAACGCACTTGACGACGAATGTGGCCGCCATGGCCACGAAAACGTTGAAACTGAAGGGGGAAAGGATTGCCGCCACGCACTGCATGGTGAGGAACAGGAACACCATGCTCAATACAAATACGATCTTTGGTGTGTAGTAGATGGTCTTGGAGGCCCAGCGTTTGCGCTGCTCCCAGAGTTCCTTCAGGGTTTCCTTGCCGTTTGTTGTTACAAAGGTGCTTTCCGAAATACAGTACCGCATGGCCCAGGGGCGGTCGGCAGCCAGTTTCTGCATCAGCAGGTCGTCGTCGCCGCTCTGGATCTTGATCACGTTCTCGAAGCCCTTGACGCTCTTGAAGAAACTCTTGCGGTAGGCCAGGTTGTTCCCGGTGCTGGTCAGGGGAAGGTGCATGGCCAGTCCTGCGGTTCCTGCCACTCTATATATAAGAGTCTCTACGGCCTGCATGCAGATAAGAATGCTGGACTTTCCCGGGGTGGTGGGAATGTAGGAGTGGCCGGCTACAAGTTCAATGCCCGGTTCGAATTCCGCCACGATGCCGGTAACCCAGGTGGGCTTCACGATGCAGTCCGCGTCCGTGAGGCAGAGGATTTCTCCTTCGCAGGCCTCGATCATTAAACTTAGGGCATGCTTCTTGGGGCTGACTCCCTCCGGAATATCCTTGATGGAGAGAACGTGGAACTTTTCCGGGTACTTTGCCTCGTATTCGGCTAAAATCTTCGGGGTGTCGTCGGTGCTTCTGTCATCGGCCACCCAGACTTCCCAAAATCCGCGGTAATCCTGTGCCATGACAGAATCCAGCGTGGCCCTGATGCCCTCCGCCTCGTTTCGGGCGGCAATCAGCACGCTTACCTTCGGGGCCGGCTCCACATCGGAATTGCCCTCACGGACAATCCCCAGGGCACGGAAGAACCGCACCTCCAGGATAGCGTAGAAGAGGCAGAAGGCAACCAAAAGCCCAATAACGATGTATGTGACAACAGAAAAAATCATTGGATTCGCGCAAAATGTAGTTCAAGAAAAACGTCCTTTGAGTGATGATTACATGAAAATGCCGTGGCAAAGGCTTTTTCCCTGAATCTCTATCTTATATTTTTCTTACAAACGTGCTGAAAATGTAAAAGGATTTGAATAGTGTTCTTTTGAAAAAGCCTTTTTATTGACTCAAAATCACCGATTTACTACATTTGCACCCACTGTGAGAATCGATATTGCACAAACACTGACTGAACCCGAAGACCGCCAGGTGGTCTGGTCCCATGCCGACGCCCCTGAACTCTTCGACGAACTGCACCTAAAGGGCGATCTGGTAGCTCAGGTGCTGGTTAGCCCCGAAGGCGACAACAAGTGGCTTGTGACAGGTACGATCTCTGGCGTGCAAACGCTGACCTGTTCCCGTACTCTGGACCCGTTTGACCGACCCTTCTCCACTGAAATCGTGGTCGAAGTTGAACGAATCCAGGTGTCAAAGCAGGAACTTGATGATGAAGACGTAGACGTCTATGCCTACAAGATTCCTCTGGGACAGTACTTCGTGGACGTATCCGAGTGTGTTCGTGAGCTTATTTTGCTTCAGGAACCACAAGCACCCGTGAAAAATCCTGACGAAGATTTTATCTTTGTAACAAACAATCAAGCTGGCGATGAAGCCGATGGCGAAAAGCCAATGGATCCTCGCTGGGACAAACTCAAGGCCCTTAAAGACAAAATGTCCAAGGGTAACTAGACTAACAGGAGTTAAAAATGGCAGTACCTAAAAGAAAAACCTCTACCGCTCGTCGTGACAAGCGCCGCACCCACTGGAAGATGGAAGTGCCCGCCATGGCTACTTGCGATCATTGCGGTTCCGTGAAGCGTCCGCATCGCGTATGCCCGGTTTGCGGTTACTACAATGGTGTCGAAGTTGTCGACATGAAGGCCGAAGCCTAATTTTTAGTGTATATTAAGGTAAGCTCTGGTGTACCCGGGGCTTACCTTTTTTTGATTTTTGATGTATAAGGAAGTGTACCATGGTTAAAGTTGCATTGGATGCCCTGGGTGGCGATTTTGCTCCCGACGTAGTGATTGATGGCGCCATTAATGCTGCCAACAAGGATGCTGATTTGCACATTGTTCTGTGCGGACCGGAGGCCGAGGTCAAGGCTGGTCTCGAAAAGCGTGGCTATACTGGTCACGGCATTTCTGTTGTGGACGCACCGGATCCGGTGGCCATGGATGAACATCCTGTCATGGTTCTTAAGAAGAAGCCCCACTCCGGCCTGGTAACCTGCGTTGCCCTCCAGAAGATGGGCAAGGTAGATGCATCCGTCAGTGCTGGTAACTCCGGCGCCATGATGGCTAGCTGCCTTATGCTTCTTGGCAAGACCACCGAAAAGTTTGGCCGTCCGCCTATCGGTTGCGTAATCCCCACCGCCGAAAAGCCCATCGTCCTTGTTGATGCTGGCGCTAACGTAGACGAACGTGCTTCTGTACTCGTAGACTTCGCTATTGCTGGTTCTGCATTTGCCGAAACTTACTTCGGTCGCGAAAAGCCGAAGGTCGGTCTCGTGAACATGGGCGAAGAAGAACACAAGGGCCCCGCAGTTTGCCAGGAAGCCTACCAGCTCCTGAAGAACGCTCCCGTGAACTTCATCGGCAACATCGAAGGCGAAGACCTGATTATGGGTAAGGCCGACGTGGCTGTTACCTCCGGCTTTACCGGCAACGTCATCCTCAAGATGATCGAAGGCTTCTACGAAATGCATCACAAGATGTTTGGCAACATCGATTCCGAAGCTGGCCGCAAGTTCGACGAAATGTGGGACTACCGTATGACTGGTGGCGCTTTGCTCCTGGGCCTCAACGGTACCGGCATTATCGCTCACGGCCGTTCCGACGCTCTGGCTATTGAAAAGGCTGTGGAAGTTGCTGCCAAGTATGCCCGCCTCGGCGTGGCCAAGGCTGTGAACGCTCGCCTTGCCGAAATCAAGGACGACGCTACCGCTGCAGCTTCTGCCGAAGCTCCTCAGGCTTAATTAAATGTCATGCCGGCGTAGTCGGCATTGTCTGGTTTAGCAATTAAGGCTCCGATGGTTGTTCATCGGAGCCTTATAATTAGAGTTCAGTGGTAGGATTAGTTTTTTGCGTTCTCGGAGGCAATCTTACTAGCCAGTTCCTGTACCTTTTCAAGAGGCAGCTTGAGAACCAAGGAAACTTTTTCTACGGAATCACCATAACGAAGAAGCGCCTCTGCAGCACTCAGATTGGCCTCTTCACGGCCCTCGCGGCGGGCGGTTCCGATACGCGTACTGATTTCAGCTTCTGTGACCATACCTGTTGCAATCTCCGTGATAAAGTTCTTCTCGAGGGCGTTCACCGCCAGACGGCTGTAAACATCCGCTATGACGGGATCCTTCGTTTTGGGGGCATCCTTCGCAGAGGCCATCTTGGTGAAAAGCTCCAGCCATTCCGTCTCGGCAGTGTTCAGGTTCAAGACCTTCGCATCCACCTTACTCAAGTCGATTACAATATACCTTTTTTTATCATATACAGGCAAGGCGCCGGGATCACCGATGCTAGAAAAGCGGAAGAGGCCCAGTTCCTCGCGGTAGCTTTTGCAAAAGCTAACCGGGAAGTTGCAAATCCACACGCTGTAGGTTGTAGGCATCAGATAGGGATGGTCTTCCTTCTCGGTCTCGGTGCGCTGGCTGTCAAAGTGAATCTTCGACTCAATGGAAAGCTGGTCCGCATAAAGTTCCACGCGGTCCGCAAAATCGTCGTGAGACGCCCGCTGCATCTCGAGATCCACGAACTCATTGTTGTTGAGCTTGGCGTGTACATCGAAACGGACCTCCTCCACATCGATTGCGGAGGTCAGCGTCGATGCGGGCTTCTTGCGTTCGATGCTTACAATTTTGCGTTCCTCGGGCAGGTGCAGAATCGCATTCAGAAAATGAATCAGTGTAACGTCCTTCGAAAAGATTTCCTTGAAGACCTTGTCCCGGGTAGGATCCAGGAACGCATGCTGTTTAATGATCTCGACTTGTCTTTCGACTTTTTCTTCAAAAGTTGCCATTATAATTCCAAAACGGGAACGCCCCCGCAATAGCGCAAGGCGCTTTCGCCCTACACTTTATAACACGTTTTAGACGATGCAACGAATCATGATTTCTTGTAAAATAATTGTAAAAGCAAAAATTCAGACAAACTAATAACGGAGTTTGTTTCGACAGCATTCTCTGCAGATTCAATTTTGCATCAATGGCTTTATTAAATACTCCAATTTTCCCAGAGGTTTCCAACCTGGATGCTTCGAATTCAGATGTGAATCAGTGGCTTTGGTGACGTTCTTTGCCTTTGCAGACTTGGATGATGCGTTTTTGGAGACCTTACGGGAGTTGTTGTGCATTTTTTATATCGTTGAATTTGAAAAATATCCCCTGATGTCCCCTCAAATTTTTTAAGTTTGGTATGTATTTCTATCGTTGTTTCATTCAAGGAAAATAAACAATGTCTAAGACTATTCTTCTTTTCCCTGGCCAGGGCGCACAGTACGTCGGTATGGGCCAGACCCTCGCTTCTACTTTCGAACCTGCAAAGAAGATCATGCAGGAAGCTGACGAAATCCTCGGCTTCTCCCTGTCCAAGCTCATGGCTGAAGGTCCGGAAGAAGTTCTCAAGAGCACCGACAATACTCAGCCCGCACTCTTCACCGTGTCCGCAATGGTCATGGAACTCCTGAAGTCCGAAGGTTTTGAATTTGACTACGTTGCAGGTCACTCCCTGGGTGAATACTCTGCAATCTACGCTGCCGGCGGCTTCAGCTTTGCCGATGGTCTCCGCCTGGTCCGCACCCGCGGCGAACTCATGGCTTCTGCCGGTTCCAAGAACCCCGGTGCCATGGCCGCTATCATGGGTCAGGAAGAAGCAAAGATTATTGAACTCTGCGAATCCGTAAAGGATGCAGGTGTTGTGGTTCCGGCTAACATCAACTGCCCGGGTCAGATCGTCGTGTCTGGCGCTCAGGAAGGCGTTGCCAAGCTCTGCGAAAACTGCGGTGCTGCTGGCATCAAGGCCATTCCTCTGGCAGTGTCCGGCGCTTTCCACTCTCCGCTGATGCAGTTCGCTCAGCCGGGTCTGGCCGAAGCTATCGCCAAGACCACCTTCAACGATGTGGCTAAGCCGGTCATCGCTAACGTGATCGCTGAACCTGTCACCTCCGGCAAGGAAATTGCAGACCTGCTGGTCCGCCAGCTGGTGTCCCCGGTCCGCTGGAACGACTGCATGAACAAGGCTATCTCCCTCGGTGTAACCCAGGGTGTTGAAGTGGGTTCCGGCAAGGTTCTCATGGGCCTCATGCGCAAGATCAGCCGCGATGTGAAGGTCACCCCGGTAGAAACCATCGAAGCATTTGCTGCTCTGAAAGGCTAATAGCTATCAGCTATGAGTTATGAGCATTGAGTTAATGTGTGGCGCCGAAGGCGCGATTATAAAAACTCATCGCTCAAGGCTCGTTACTCACAACTTTTTTATAAAGGAACTATCAAATGGGTAAACTTACAGGTAAAAAAGCCATCGTTACCGGCGCTTCCCGTGGTATTGGTCTCGCTATCGCTACCGAACTGGCTAGCCAGGGTGCAGACGTTGCCATCCTTTCCACCTCCGTCAAGGATGAACTTGCCGCAAAGCTCAGTGCCGAACTGGGGGTCACGGTCAAGAGCTATGCTTGCGACGTGGGTAACTCCGAAACCGTGCAGAACGTGTTCAAGCAGATCATTGCTGACATGGGCACTGTAGATATTTTGGTGAACAACGCTGGCATTACCCGCGACGGTCTCCTGATGCGCATGAAGGACGAAGACTTCGACGCCGTCATCCAGACCAACCTCCGTTCCGTGTTCCTTTGCACCCGCGCCGTGGCTCGCACCATGATGGGCAAGCGCGCAGGCCGCATTATCAACATTACCAGCATCAACGCTATTCGCGGTCAGGCTGGCCAGGCCAACTATGCCGGTGCTAAGGCTGGCGTTATCGGTATGACCAAGTCCAACGCCATGGAATTCGCTTCCCGCGGCATTACCGTGAACGCTGTGGCTCCTGGCTTTATCGGCACCGACATGACTGCCAAGATGGACGACGCTACCAAGGAAAAGTACGCCGCTTCTATCCCCCTGCAGCGCATTGGCGACCCCGCTGACGTGGCTAAGGCAGTGGCATTTTTGGCATCCGACGACGCTTCCTACATTACCGGACAGGTTTTGGGCGTTGACGGGGGCTTGAACGCTTAGTCATTTTTTACTAAATTTGAACACAAACAATCAATCCTAAAATGGAGTATACAATGAACGAAGAAATTTTTAAGAAGGTAACCGACGTTATCGTTGCCAAGCTCGAAGTTAAGGCTGAAGATGTGAAGCCCGAATCCGAATTCAGCAACGACCTCGGCGCTGACTCTCTCGACCGCGTCGAACTCGTTATGGCTCTCGAAGACGAATTCGAAGTCGAAATCCTCGACAGCGATGCTGAAAAGTTCCAGAAGGTTGCTGACGTTGTTGCCTTCATCGAATCCAAGAAGGCTTAATCTTACTTAGCCTAAGATTCTTTGGAATTGAAAAGTGGTCTCGGCTAAAACCGGGACCGCTTTTTTATTTTCTAACAGGGATTTGCGGTATCGCCGTTTGACGTAGACCGATACCTTCCGCATAACATAGGAGTGACATTTGGAAAACGAAAACATGTTGCATAAAATCCTGAAGCTCTGGTTTCGCCAGAAGCCCGATGGCGGGCTTGAGGCAAAGCTCGGGTACAGATTCAAGGATCCGGAACTGCTGGCCCATGCCCTGGTCCATCGTTCCTTTTCCATGGAGAACAGCCTGCCTTACGAAAAGAACAACGAACGCCTGGAGTTCCTGGGCGATTCCGTTCTGAACATGCTGACCACGGAATACCTCTACAAGATGTACCCCAACGATCCCGAGGGCGACCTGGCCAAGCGCAAAAGTGCCATCGTGTCGGGCCATGCCTGCGCTCAGTCCTCTACGGAATGGGACCTGAGCGAGTATATCAAGGTGGGCAAGGCCGAGGCCAAGATGAACAACCGCGGCAAGGAAACCATCATTGCCGATGCCTACGAGGCTGTGCTCGGTGCGGTCTATCTGGATGGCGGCCTGGAAGAAGTCCGTGCCATCTTGAACAAGTTCCACTTCCCCCGCATTAAGGAAATTATTGTGGCCGAAGACTTTGTGAACTACAAGAGCGAACTGCTGGAGTATGTTCAGGGCAAGCTTCGTACCACCATGACCTTCGTGCTGGTTGGCGAAAGCGGTCCGGACCACCAGAAGGAGTTTATTTCCGAAGTCCACATCAAGGACAAGGTGTATGGCCAGGGCGTAGGTCCCAACAAGAAGAAGTCCGAGCAGGAAGCTGCTCGGGTTAGCCTAGAAATGCTTAAGGCCGAAGAGGCTGCCAAGGCAGAACAGGACGGCGCAGAAAAGACCCCCTCCAAAACCAAGAAACAACGACACGTGGGACTACCCTAGCAGTTAACAATTAACAGAGAACAATTAATTCAAGATGAAGAATGAAGGGTGAAGGATGAAGAATGCGATTGTTGAAAAGAGTGAAAATTTTGCTTTTAGGATGATAAGGTTATTTCAAAACTTGACTACGAAGAAGGAATTTATTTTATCGAAACAAATACTTCGAAGTGGAACAAGTATTGGCGCAAATATTGCTGAAGCGGAATTGTCCATCAGCAAGAAAGAATTTATTGCGAAAATGCAAATATCCTTGAAAGAATGTGCTGAAACCATTTATTGGTTAAAGTTGCTGAATAAAGGGACTTACATTACAAATTTGGAATTTTCTTCGTTGAATAAGGATTGTCTAGAAATTCGTAATATTCTAACCGCAATTATTAAAACATCGAAAACATCTGTGTCTCGAAAAAAATCGTAGAAGTAAATATGAGAAAATCATTTTTAATATTTCATATTTCATCATTCATTCTAACCGCCTTTTTGGCGGTTGGTTGTCAAGAGTCTAATTCATCTGCGGGAAAAAAGTCTGCTGCTGTTTCCGAGGCGGATTGCCCTGTATTGCCGCAAGATCCCGAGGCGACAGGCGAGTTTGACCCGGTGGCATCCAAGGAGGCTCGTGCCTGTGGCGCCATCACCCTTTGGGGCTCCGCTATGCCCAAGTCCTTCAACATGTGGGAAGACTACAACAGCTTCTCTGCAGAACTGATGGGCATGATGTTCGAACCGCTGGTTTCCCTCCATTCCACCGAAGACAAGGAAGTGGGAATTCTCGCCGACAGCTGGACCGTTGGCGAAGACGGCAGGACATTTACTTTCCATGTGGATCCCCGCGCCAAGTGGAGCGACGGCAAGTCCATTACCGCCGAAGACGTGCAGTACTACTACGACGTCATTATGGACGAGAAGAACCTGACTCCCATCTTCAAGGTGGGCCTTTCCCGCTTTGACCGTCCGGAAATTATCGACAGCCTTACCATCAAGATGGTGGCCAAGGAGACGCACTGGGGTAACTTCTGGGAAGCCGCCGGCATGCTGGCATTCCCCAAGCACGCCTGGCAGGGCAAGGACTTCAACCAGATTCGCTATGAATTCCCGGTGGTGTCCGGCCCCTACAAGATCAAGACCTTCCGCGAAGACCGCTATGTGGAACTGGTCCGCCGTGCAGACTGGTGGGGCTTCAAGAAGAACTGGAACCACGGCAAGTACAACTTCCAGAAGATCCGCTACCGCTTCATGAACGACCAGACCAAGGCGCTGGAAGCCTTCAAGAAGCAGGACTTCAACGCCTATGCCATCTATACCAGCAGCATCTGGATGAAGCAGACCGACTTTGACGCCGTCCAGAAGGGCTGGGCCGTAAAGCAGCGTGTGTTTAACAAGGAACCCATCGGGTTCCAGGGCATGGCCATCAACCTGCGTAAGCCTGAGTATCAGGATGTCCGTGTCCGTCGCGCACTTTCCTTCATGCTGAATCGCGAGGCCATGAACGAAAAGTACATGTACGGCCAGTACTTCCTGCTGAACAGCTACTATCCGGACCTGTGGCCGGGCAACCAGAACCCTACGGCGCCTGTATACAGGTTCAATCCTGACTCTGCACGCGCCCTGTTTGCGGAAGCCGGCTACAAGGTCAACTCTCAGGGTGTTCTTGAAAAGGACGGCAAGCAGTTCGCCATCAATTTCATTACCAGCAGCGAAGACCTTCGCCACTTGACTTTGTTCCAGGAAGACCTGAAGAAGATTGGCGTAGTTGCCACCATCGAACAGATGAGCCAGAGTACCTTGCGCAAGCGTCTGGACGATGCGGACTTTGATCTTTACTGGGTGAACTGGGGCGCGGGCCGCCTCCGTGATCCTGAGGCAAGCTGGTTCTCCAAGACTGCCATGGACAAGGGTACCAATAATCTGAGCGGCCTCCAGGATGCCGTGGTAGACAGCCTTATCAACCTGCAGAAGACGGAATTCGACCTGGCCAAGCGTAACGAAATTCTCAAGGCATTGGACAACCGCCTGGCAGAACTGGTTCCCTACGTTCTTATGTGGCAGTGCGATCACCACCGCATTCTCTACTGGAACCGTTACGGCATGCCCGAGAAGGTGCTAGACAATTTCAACCGCGAAGACGCCATCCCGGTTTACTGGTGGCTCGATCCGGCTAAGTCTGCCGCTCTCGATGCCGCCATGAAGAAGGGCGAGGCTCTCCCGGTTCCGGAATACGACGTAAAGTAATTCCGGCTATCGGTTCCGGTTCTTCTCTGCGTTCTTCTTGATTCGTTCCAGGAAGTGCCTTGGAGGAAGCCTGAGTGTAAGGCCTAGGTAGGCATTGTCCCAGAGATCTTCTGCATGGACCCAGCCGATTTCGATGCCTACCAGGTTTGCAAGTTCTATAAAGCCGCCAAGATAATAGGTGGGTAAGTCGTCGTCCATGACGTAGTTGAACCTTACGCCGCCATTTATTTCTTCGCCGAGGCTCAATTCTGCCGTAAGCACAGGAACGGTGGAACTGTAGATGTTTACCTCGTCGCATTCTTCTTCGCCATAGTACGAATCGCAGAATTCGTAATTGACCCTGTTGTTTGCGATGCCGCCACCTATGCCGATGGCGAAACTCCTGGTGAATTCAAAAACCAAAAGCCCGCTTAGGTAGGGCGTAAATTGGGATATGGAATCGTTCTCGCCTAGGTAGTAGCCATCGAATCCTTTGGCGGAACTGGCTTCGTCAAAGGCCATGTAGACGCCTCCCAGAATCTGGAAGGTTACGTTGAATCCGCTTTCACTAGCTTTGGGGGATTCGTTGTCTTCCTTGGGAGTGGGCTTCGGGTAATCATTGTCCTCGTCGTCGTTACCGTATGACTTGTAGGAAGCCTTGTAACTTTTGGGTGTACTGTTGCGGACTGCCTTTGGTGCGACCGGTTCTTCAGTTTTTTTGTCGCTCCATGCGAATCGACCCTTGAGCCCGTTCTTGACCTCATCCTCATAAAGATTGATTTTGTCGTGCCAGCGAACGTCGTTCCTGGCCAGATGAATGTTCATTCCGTGCTTGCTGATACTGATGGTAAAGATTGTGGAGCCGCTGGAAAATCCGTAGTCGAATAGCTGACGCCCGTTCAGAAAATATACGCCGTTGATTCCATTCAAGGTCTTGACAGAAAGAGAGGTTCTTCCGTAATTCTTTTCGACATCGAAATACAGGGAGCCTTTCTTGTTCTTTGCCTGTGACTTGCTGTTTTCTATCAGGTCCTGGAATACCGGGGCCAGGTTTCCGCTGTTGTCGCTGTGGAGTATAATTGAACCGCAGGCTGCGTACCAATGCTGCATCTGTTCTTCAAGCTGAGTCGTGGCGCTGGTCTTTGGCTGTAGGGTAAAATCGTAGCTGATTTCAATGCCGTCGTTGGGGAGGGGTTCCGCGGCGTAGTCTCCTTCCAGCGTGTAGAATCGGGCAGGGTAGAAGGCTTCGATCTGGAGGGCTTCATAGCAGAGGTTGATCGCCTGGCGTTTTTTTTCGACGGAGTTGAAAAGCTTGGTGGAGCTAAGGCGGATTTCGCCTGTAATTCTAAAGAAGGACGTTTCGAATTCGGGCAGTTCCGTTTCGTAGAAGCTTCCGCATTCCGTGTCCAGCGTTTCGGTGAGGGAAATGGAACCGCATCGTTCGTTCATGACCTCAATGCGGCCTGCTTCTTCCCAGAGTTCGTTCAGCTGTTCCTTTTCGTAGTCGGAAAGTTCTTCGCTTTCACGCATCTCCTTCAACTGGGAAATCTTGCTTTGGATGTTCTCTACGGATGTGGTCGTTACGAACCTGGGCTCTGCCCAGACAAGGCTAATGCCAATCATCAGTATGGTCAGTAGAACGTTACGCATCGTAGGTACCGTAAATATAAATTAAAAAAGGCCCCCTGATTCGGGAAGCCTTTTGATGTAATTCAGCAGATTGTGGAATCAGCTCTGCAAATTAGAAGTTGTAGTCTACGCCAACCCAGAGGCCTGCTGCGTCACCGTCCATGTCGCCGGAGCGAACGATGAGGCGAGCGTCAAGAAGCATGTTGGGGATAACTGCGAACTTTGCACCGAGCCAGATATTAACCTGGGTGTCGCCAGAGTCGTCTGCACCGAAGTCGCCATCATTCCAAGTGTCTTCGGTGAGCTGCAGCTTGAACTGGAGGCCGAGATAGGGGGTAATGATGGTGTTGGGAATGGTGTAGCCAGCTTCGCCAGCGATATGGATTTCGAGACCGCGTTCGTAGTTGTCGTGTTCAAAGCCCCAGTCAATGCCTGCTTCAGAACCGAATACGAAACCCGGAACGTTGGTGGGCATGGAGAACTGTGCACCGAGATAGAGGTCCATTTCGTCAGAGGAAACTTCGTCACCGCCGATGGGGAGGCGGAAGTCGATGAATGCTGCTACGATAGGAGCAACCTGGTAGCGTGCGCCGATAGTCAAGTCGCGGAGACCGTCACCGCCATTGGGGCAACCGTCGCAATCCACTTCGTTCCAGAACTGATAGCCCCAACCCTGGAGGGAGAGTTCCAAATTCTGTACAACGGAGTAACGTGCGCCGATCTTGAGGCCTGCCTGAGACCAATCGTCGTCCCAGTCGTAGTAGAGGCCGCCTTCTACGGTACCCTTGCCGGCTTCCTGAACCGGATAGTAGTCCCAAGTTGCGAAGGATGCTGTTGCGGCAAGTGCTGCAGCCAGTGCGATTTTCTTGAACATAGTTGCTCCTTGTTTTTGAATTTCTGCGGCAAATTTAGAAATTTTTGACACCAAAAAAGCCCCTCCCTTGATAGGAGGAGCTTTTTCTGTCTAATCTTGAAAAAATTAGAAGTTGAACTTTGCGTTCAGGTCGATGGACATCGGAGTGTCTTCGCCGTAGTAGTCTTCGCCTACGCCGAAGCCGAAGGATGCGTCGAGGCTGATCATCTGGTTGATGGCGTAGCCAACACCAACGTAGATCCACAGACCGAGGGTACCGCTTTCGTCAGAACCCGGGAGTTCGTCACCGTCGTGGGTGTATTCACCCAGGTGCATGTTCATATCAATGCCGACGTACGGGGTAACAGGGCCGCCGAGAACGAAGTCAGCTTCTGCACCGACGTTCAGTTCCCACGGAGGAGAAACTTCGTCGTCACCTTCGGTGGTGATGGCGAGGCCAGCTTCAGTACCCAGGTCGATCATGCCGAACTTCTGAGAGAACTGGACACCAAAGTGGAAGTTCCATGCGCCTTCTTCGTTGTAAGAATCGTCACCGAACGGGAGGTTCACGTCAACGAAAGCGTTCATGGTGGGCATGAACTGGTAACGGACCATGAGAGGAATGTTGCCGAGGCCATCTGCTTCCAGATCGTTGCCATCGAAGTCAGAGTAGAAGCGGAACGGAACAGCGAGGCCCAGTTCCAAACCCTGGATAACGGAGTAGCGAGCGCCGACATACATGCCGAGGTCGCTGTAGTCACCCTGCATGTCGTAGCCTACGCCAACCTTGGCCTGGCCCTTGCCTGCTTCGAGAACGGGGAACTTGTCCCAGGTTGCAAAGGATGCGGTTGCAGCGAGAGCTGCAGCGAGAGCAATCTTCTTGATCATGTTTTTTCTCCTATAGAAGGTTAAGTTGTTTTCCCATAATATAGTGTTTAACTCGTTGTCTGTCAATGAGTTGGATGAAAAATTTCTTACTTTTTGGAAGGGCTGATTTTTGAGGGCAGCGCATTTGCCGAAGGCTTTATGCGTTTATTCATAAAAAAACACCCGCCACAGGGGTCTGTAGCAGGTGTTTTTTGTAAAATTTCGCGTTTTTCGCTAAAATTAGGCGAATTTTGCCAAAATCTCGATTCTACGATCGATTACATGAACCAGTAGGTTACGCCGAGAGCGAACTGGAGGTTCTTTGCGTCGATTTCTTCGGTGCCAAAGCCATAGTCCACTTCTTCAAAGACGTTGGTGAGGCCCATGTTCACGCGGAAGTCGATGTCCAGCATGGGGAGGATGCTGGTGCCAACGCCAAAGGCGAGGCCGAATTCGAAGGTGTTGGTTTCGGGAACAAATTCATCGGGCACATCTTCGCCATCATAGGCTTCGGAGTGGCTCAGGAGGAAGCCAAGAGTGGGGCCAGCCTGAACGTAGAATGCCGGGATAATGGAGAAGCGAACCATAACGGGGATATCCAATGCCCAAGTGGTCATGGTAGCCTTGTCGTCGTCGTCGCCGCAGGAGTTACGCATGTCGATCATAACGCCCGGAACAACAGCCAGGGGGAGTGCCGGAAGGGTGATCTTTGCTTCAACACCAGCTGCAAAACCGAAGCTGCTGGCGATGTTATCGGCGTTGTCGCCCCACATGGAGCTCATGTTTGCTGCGGCGTGGCCACCGACGCTGATCTGTGCGAATGCTGCAGATGCGATAACGCAGGCAGCGAGGATGATTTTCTTGAACATTCTGTTCTCCTTTTTTTGTTTGAATGTTTTACAAATATAGCCATGGTGTGGTGGAATGTAAAGGGATTTTTCATAAAATGTTACAATATGCTTACGGGAAACAGGTGGTTGTTCCTCGTCACAGAATATTCCGGTTTGACGTAAAACACAGCCATAATAAGGGGTTTGTGTATATCTTTAGTAAAGAAAAGTATACTAGAGGGTTTTATGAAGGCAAAAATCAGTTTGTTCTTGTTTACCATGCTCCTGGTTTCGGGCATGGCTTTTGCCGCGGGTGGATATTATAACTTGGTTTCTATCCAGACTGGTATCAGTTACCCCATGTTCGGAGGTTTTGGTGCCGCCGACTCCACCTTGGTCCTGACCCAGGATGTTAATACCTGTAGAGACGCAAGCTGGGCCGTATACTTCAACAATTCCTACCATTCAGCCGACGGTACCGGCAAAATCGGCCGTTATTCCGGCTTTGGCTGGCAGCAGGCATTTTCTGCAACAGGGCGTTGCGTTGCCTCGGCAGAATCCACCCCTGAGAATCTTTACAAGATGCTCAAGACCCATTGGGTCGATGCCATGGTGGCAAAGAACCTGAGCCTTGGTAACGATATCGACCTGGGAGAAACTTCTTCTACTGCCGGAAAGTGCGTTGCCAACCATGTCCCGCTGCCCTTCCGCGAAAATACGGTTTTCGATGGTCAGTGGAAAAAGATTTCCAACATGTGCTATGTTGGATCGACTATGGATAAGCCTGTTGGATTTTTCGAGTCCGTCAGCAATTCCGTGGTTCAGAGAATCGACTTTAATCACGCTCGAGTTGTTGTTAAGGGCGGTTCCAACGATGGTGCCGACTACTATCCCGTAGGTGCGGTGGCCGGTGCTGCAATCCTTTCTACCATTGACAGCATTTCCATTGCCAACGATTCCCTCGAGGCACCTCTTGCCGGCGGTGTGGTTGGCGCGTCTATCAATACTACATTGCAGAACATTTCTGGTGATGAAGATATCTTCATTACTAACGCACAGCTCATTACTACCGGTTACGCAGGTTCTGAATATATCGAAACCGCCGCCAGCACCGATGCCCAGAAGATTTCTCTTGCTACTCCGTACAGCGTGTTCCTTGGGGGCCTGGCTGGCGTTGTTATCCGCTCCAACGAAGATCCCTCCCTTACGGGAGTCTCGGTCAAGGTAGATGTTCACGATTCCGTTTCGGCAAATCGTTCCGCCCTGGGTGGCGCCGTAGGCTTGCTTTTTGCTTCCACTGAAACAATCTCCAACGTAAATGTGCTTGTCAAGAAAAAGATGAACGAATCCATTCCCTCCCGCATTTCCGGCGGTAGCGCCATGGGTGGCCTTGTGGGTTATGTATCGGTTTTCTACGAGAACAATTCCCCTGTTTTGGGTCGAGTGACAATTGAAAATAGCTCCTTTGCTGGTGAAATCAAGAACGCCGCCTCAGACGCCATAATTGCAGTTGGCGGTCTTGTGGGCCGCGATTCATCGCTTGCTCGCATGGGCTTTTCTATCAAGAACAGCTCTGCAGAAGTGACTGTTGACGATAATCTTGAAACTGCAGGTGCTTACCACTACTATGCAGGTGGTATCCTGGGGTATAGCAACGACTGTATTAGCTCCGTTGTAGAAGATGACTTTGTTTCTATTACAGGTTCCAAGGCGTCGGGCTCCATCGCTATCGCCGCAGAAGGCGATCTCCACGTGCAGACGTTTGTGGGCGGCATTGCCGGCGCAGGCTGCTTTGCCATGGGCGAAGTCGGAATCAAGAACGACACTTCCGCGGTTGAAATTTCCACCAACATCAAGACCGGTAACGATGAACAGTTCGATTCCGTGACCGTCGGCGGTATCCTTGGTGCGCTGAATGTAGCCGGAAACCAGGGCGCCACTCTTTCTAACCTTCTCTACACTGGTAACATTTCTGTAGAAGACGGCCTAGGCTATGTTTTTGCCGGTGGCGTCATTGGCCGATTCCGTGGTGCCGAAGGTGGTAAGTCCATTAGCTTTAACGATATCATGGTAAAGTCTGCTGGCAAGCTGATTGACTATAACGCAACTGCTGCAAGTAAGCCTGCCGGAACAAATGTCAAGTCCACGCTTATTGGCGGCCTTTGCGGCAAGTGCCACGAAATCGAAACCATTGAACGGGTGGGTGTAAACGGTGGCATTTCTGTTGCCGGTAAGTATGCAGGCGACTCCCTGTTTGTGGGCGGCCTTGTTGCCCGTTTCCACAATACGAATCATAACCTTAAGCTCGAAGCGAACTTTACCATTGGTGATATTTCCGTAGGTTCCGTTACTGCCGGGGTGAACAAGGTTGGCTACTTGCTGGGCTTTGGCCTCTTGAAGGCTGATGGCTATAGCATTCGTTCCAACTACCACTATGGCGAAAATGATCTGGACGTAAATCCCTTTGGCGTCATTAGCGAAACGGATCTTAGCGACGACGGTTTTACCGCAAGCTGGAAGACCAACGATCTTATCTTGTTCAATATCCGTAATGGAGAAAACAAGGCTTATACAAACAAGCATCACGACGGTACTGAAATTGGCGAGAACATGAAGAAGTCTTCTTTTGCCGGTTTCTTGAATGGCGCCTTTGACAAGGAACAGGGCGAAACTTACGCCTGGACATTCGTTGCCGGCAAGAATAACGATTTGCCTCTGTTTGCTGATGGAAAGAACGATGCTGTTGAACCCGATGCAACAACCCTCGTAGTGACTTTCCTGGACAAGGATGGCGAAACCATTGTTCAAAAGAATGTAGAAGATGGCGCCTCCCTGGAATTCCCTACAGAAGAGGAAGTTCCTGAATTTGCTGGATGGCACTTTGTTGGCTGGGAAGAAGTAGATGTTGTCACCGTCCATTCGGACTTGTCTGTAAATGCAATCTACGAAATCAATACTTACGAAGTGAAGTTCTTTGGCAAGGATCAGAAGACCCAGATTGGTGAAACCCAGGTTGTGAACTATGAGGGTGCAGCAGTTGCTCCCGAAGCTCCGACTCTCGTTGGTTACAATTTCAAGGGCTGGGATTCCTACGCTTTTGAAAGCGTTACCTCGGTCTTGAATATCAATGCCGTTTATGAAGCCATTGAGTACGAAGTGACTTTTGCCAATTACGATGGATCGGTTCTTAGTTCAAGCATGGTTGCCTATGACACCTGGGCTCCGGAACCGGTCAACGTTTCTCGTGAAGCTACTGCAGCCTACGAATACACCTTTGTAGGCTGGGATCCCGAAGTTACCGCTGTTGCAGGGGAGGTAACCTACACGGCGGTTTACGATTCCGTCAAGGTCAAGTATGACGTTGCCTTCTATGACTTTGACGGCAAGCAGATTGGCGAAACCCAGAGCGTAGAATACGGCGCCGCCGCAGAAGAACCCGAAGCCCCTGTGAGTGCCGGCCGTGTATTCAAGGGCTGGAGCGATAAGACCTTCAAGGAAGTTGTAAAGTCCTTGGAAATCACCGCCCTCTACGATAGCGCAAGCTTTAACGTAACACTGCTCGACTACAAGGGCGACACCCTGACTGCTCTTACCGATGTCCTTTACAACAAGGATCTCTCCGGTCAGGCCAGCCCCGCCCGCGAAGCCACCAAGGAATACGCTTACACCTTCAAGGGCTGGAGCCCGGAACTTGGCAAGGTTGTTTCCGACACCACAGTGAAGGCGGTTTACGATTCCGTCAAGGTCAAGTATGACGTTGCCTTCTATGACTTTGACGGCAAGCAGATTGGCGAAACCCAGAGCGTAGAATACGGCGCCGCCGCAGAAGAACCCGAAGCCCCTGTGAGTGCCGGCCGTGTATTCAAGGGCTGGAGCGATAAGACCTTCAAGGAAGTTGTAAAGTCCTTGGAAATCACCGCCCTCTACGATAGCGCAAGCTTTAACGTAACACTGCTCGACTACAAGGGCGACACCCTGACTGCTCTTACCGATGTCCTTTACAACAAGGATCTCTCCGGTCAGGCCAGCCCCGCCCGCGAAGCCACCAAGGAATACGCTTACACCTTCAAGGGCTGGAGCCCGGAACTTGGCAAGGTTGTTTCCGACACCACAGTGAAGGCGGTTTATGATTCTGTAAAGGTAAAGTACGATGTAGCCTTCTATGACTTTGACGGCAAGCAGATTGGCGAAACCCAGAGTGTGGAATACGGTGCTGCCGCAGAAGAACCCGAAGCCCCTGTGAGTGCCGGCCGTGTATTCAAGGGCTGGAGCGATAAGACCTTCAAGGAAGTTGTAAAGTCCTTGGAAATCACCGCCCTCTACGATAGCGCAAGCTTTAACGTAACACTGCTCGACTACAAGGGCGACACCCTGACTGCTCTTACCGATGTCCTTTACAACAAGGATCTCTCCGGTCAGGCCAGCCCCGCCCGCGAAGCCACCAAGGAATACGCTTACACCTTCAAGGGCTGGAGCCCGGAACTTGGCAAGGTTGTTTCCGACACCACAGTGAAGGCGGTTTATGATTCCGTAAAGGTAAAGTACGACGTAGCCTTCTATGACTTTGACGGCAAGCAGATTGGCGAAACCCAGAGCGTGGAATACGGCGCCGCCGCAGTTTTGCCTGCAGTTCCTGAACGTGAAGGCTTTGATTTTGTTTGCTGGAGCGATTCTGCCCGAGTTGTAACGAACAGCCTGGAAATTCGCCCCATCTATGTGCCGGCGGTTGTGTCCAGCTCCAGCAGCGAGCCCGAGAGCTCCAGCAGCTCCGAAGAAATCGAAAGTTCCAGCAGTTCCTACCTGTTTGCCGAGAAGATGATTGAAGACTCTTCCATGGTGCTTACTGGCGATGCCTTCTTCGTTGGTTATAAGGTGTCTGTAGTTGACCCGGCCCTGGCAACAAGCGTACGCCTGGTGGTTACTGGCGACAATGGCTACTCTATGGACAAAATCCTGGTCGATTCCCTGGAAACCAGCACCTACAGCGACAGCCTTAGCCTTTTGCGTCTGCCCGCCGGTAACTATACCGCTGAACTGGTAGTGGCCAACGACTCTGCGGCAGATAGCTTTACTTACAGCTTCTTTGTTCAGCCCGAGATTACGGTAATGGCAAGAAGCTGGCAGATGATTTCCATGGCCGGTGTCGACATGAATAAGATGGACCTGGGCCGCGATGCCAGCTTCTACTGGTGGAACGAACAGAACCCCATTGGCGACTACTGGCAGTACCGTGCCTACGAAGGCGAAGAACTGGAGGCAACCCGCGGCTACTGGTATGGCACATCCGAGGGCCGTTCCATTGTCCTTCGCGAGGTTACCGGCAAGGTGGACTCCTCCATCGTCTGGGATCTAGATAGCCTTTTCAGCGGCTGGAACCTGGTTGCCAACCCCTACAACTGGTATGTGGACCTTTCCAAGGGCAAGAGCGACAACGGTGACTCCGTGCAGTTCTGGCGCTGGAATCCGGAAACCTCCGAATACGACATTCCCAAGGTTCTTGGCCCCTACGAGGCAATTTGGGTAAAGGTGAACCGTGCAACCAGGTGGTCTATGCCCTCGGCTCCGCTGTTCGACCTTGAAAAGATCAGTTCCGACAAGAAATTCTCCTCTATGGAGAAGGTGGCCTCCCTGCGTAAGGGTGCCGCCCGCAAGGCTTCTGCCTCCAGCTGGACCCTTCTGGCAACCCTTTCCGACAACTACGGCAAGACGGACTCCTGGAACGTTCTTGGCGCCGGTCTCCAGCCGGAAACCATGGAAAAGGCCCCCCTTGGAATGGGTGAATACGTCCGTATGACCATTGCCGACGGCAAGAAAAAGCTGGCCAAGTCCGTGAAAAACGTTGCAGACGAGTACGAATGGACCCTGAATGTGGGGGCAAACAGCTCCCGAGACGGAAAAATCGCCTTTGCCGGCGTTTCTGAGCTGAACAAGCTGGGTTACAGGCTCCTTGTGACCAGCGATGGCAAGACTGCGGAACTGGGCGAGGGCGAAACCTTCCCGGTTGCCCTGGCTAAAATCAGTAAAAAGGTGAACATCCGTGTAGTAAAAACAGGCGCTGTTGCCTCTTCTCGCCAGATTAGAGGGCTTTCCATGGCTCAGGCTTCCGGAAAGCTCCTGATGCAGGTGGATGTGTCCACCGCCCTGGCCGGGGCCGCCTCCCGCTACGTTCTGGTGGATGCCAAGGGCAAGACCGTGGCAAACGGCCGCTTTACCGCCCTGGCTGGCTCCAATAGCGTTGCGTTAAAGGCTCCGGTTTCCGGCCAGTACTTTATGCAGGTCCAGGTGGGGAGCCAGACATTAACCCGCAGGTTCTCGGTCAAGTAGATCTTTGTTTGGTGAATAGGCCGTCGGCGTATGTCCGGCGGCCTTTCTTGTTTAAGAATTTCTTACAAATAGCTATATTTTCCGTTATGTTACACGGACTGCCAATGCCAGTCCTTACCGTTGCTGTGCGGTAAAAAGAGTTTTGTGAAGGAGAATCTTATGAAGAAGATCTCGGAATACTTTGGTTTGGTAACCCTTATGGTGGCGTCTTTCGCCTCCGTTTCTATGGCGCAAGGTACGAGCCAGGTGACGAAGTTCCTGTGTCGTTTCCCAACCTACGATTCGTTCGGTACAGAAGAAATCAAGGTTGCCAATGAGAACATACTTAGTAACCTAGAAAATTGCGATTTGGATGATAGTGATTATCCTATTGTTTACAAATGCACCCTTCACGGGGAAGAGATTTCCTTACCCACCGGCTATCCCGATTACTCCTGTACGGAATATACGTACGACAAGACCTACTTCTGCTTGAAGCTGGATGGTGATGCTATCAAGCTGAAACAGTCCGATGTAGATCTGCTTGCCGACGGTTATACTTGCTTTGAGGATTGGTTTACTGAACTGGATGTCTCCTATGCTAGTGCGCAGGTCAGCTCTCGCAATGTAAGTGGTGGTGTCCTTGGTTTTATCAGTGAAAATTCCGCCTCTGCCGATAAGCTTGTTCTTGAGTCCGATATTGATTTTGGTGAGATGGGGGCTGATGGTTCCTGCAATAGGCCTTTTACCGCACTTATCAGTAGTTCCATCAAGACGGTTGATGGCGACTCTCACAAAATCAAGAATCTTTGCAACACTTCCGGTGGTTTTGCGCAGTCTCCTTACGGTAATGGTTATGATGCAGCCCCCGTGAACATTAATTTTAAGGATATCACATTTGAGACTGCCCGTGTACACGGGGGTGTCCTTGCTGAATCCTGGGGTGGCTCTGACGGTAGCAGTGTTGTCAGTGCTGTGAATGTTACTGTAGATGGCGCTGTTGTAACTGCTGCTTCTGGGACGGCTGGTGGCTTGACCGGTTTCCTTGAACCCGGTTCCGTGCTTGATGGGGTTACTGTAAGTAATGTAACCGTTGAAGGTGAAAGTAGTTATGACCGTGTAGGTGGTATTGCCGGAGCGATAAATGCAGATGCATACGGCTACGCTTATAGCACTTCGATTATGAAAACACGAGTCATGGGCACTAATTCTCTTAAAGGTAAAAATGCTGGTGGCCTTATTGGTTACATAAGCCATAACGCAGATGTTACCATTTCTAACTCCAAGGTGTCTGGCGTTACGGTTAAGGGCTCCTATGCCGGTGGTATGGTTGGCTTTATTGAACCTAAGGCTTCCTCCGTCAGTGTCATCTTTACCAGTGATACCACGGATCAGTCGACTGTTACTGCTGCAGGGTATGAGTCCTATAGTGCCAGAGATAACTTGATGGAAAGTGGTGTTGGGGCTAAGGCTGCGTTTGCTGGCGGCTTGATTGGCGCTGCCCAGACTTCTCGCGATTATTCTGGAGATGTGCAACACACGTTAATGATGACGATTGAAGATTTTTTGGGAACAAACTTGACCATCAATACTGATGTTGCAGCAGCAGATCAGCCTACTGGAACGGATCCTAAAAAAGTGTTCCTGGGTGGTGTGGCTGGCTACATGTTCGTTTCTGGTGATGGAATGATATCCAGAAAAATGAAGGTGTCCTCTTTATCGATTACCAATAACGAAATAGATGCAGAATCCTATATGGGCGGTATCTATGGCCAGGTTACAGCAAAGGGTACCAAGGGTGCAACGAATTTTGCAAAAGATACCGTAACTTCGGCAACCCTTTCTAAGGGCGCCTATGCAGGTGGTTTTATCGGTCATTTGTATGGTGCTGATGCGTATTCAGGATCTTCTGCCGTTATGGAAGACTCCTACTTTAGTGGAGCTATAAACCCCAGTTGCGGTAAGCGTTCTGCCATTGGTGGCTTTGTGGGCTATTTCGAAGCAAAGAAAACTGACGATAGCTATGTGGATATTAACAAGTCTGTAGTAGAAGCCGACATTACGGAAAATTTTGGTAAGTGTGGAACCGATGATGTTGCAGGAATTGATTCCTCCAGCGTCGGTGGCCTTGTCGGTCGAACTGCGGAAAATAATAGAGCTCGTATAAGAAATACGTATCTCAAGGGTAATATCACCTATAGTGCCCCGGATGGATTGACGACTGCCTGGGTTGGTGGTATTCTTGGATCATCGGAGTCATATGGTGATCGATGCATTATTAACGACAAAACCATAATTTATTCCACTTATCGAATTACCACGGATGATGTTATCACTGGTGTCGGTGTATGTACTGAAGACGAATGGCATCTAGGTGTTCCTAACTGGAGTGCTTCTATTGGCAACGAAAGTGTCAAATCTTTCCTAAATCTTCGTACTTCAACAGGAACCTCGACTGGACCGTTTGGTTATCGTAATAACCATTTATACACAAGCACATGGGGCGATAACGATTCTTATTCGATCCTTAAGGATGGATCGAGTGTCAATGGAGAAGTTTCTCAGGATGTGTTAAAGTCCGATATAGCTGCAGCAGTCTTTAACACTGTTGATGGTGTATGGACTCGCAGTGAAGCTGTTAACGAAGGCTATCCCAGCTTTGCCGATGACGAAAACCTGCCCATATACACGGTAGTCTTCGACCTGTCTTCGGCATTTAGCGATTATGCAGCTGCAGATGATCCTGATGCCGCAACAACTCCTATGCCATCGGAAATGCAGGATCTTTTGGATCGCTATGAACCCTACGAATACTACTCCTATATTGTAAATGACTGGAGTAGTTCTCGCTCTAGTTACATGCGTCAGGGTGTCGTAGCCTATACCAATAACAAGGGACAGTTGCCTGCGGCTTTGGTGGCCGACATGAAGACCGTTGCCGATAATTCTTACTGGGTAGGTAAGGTTGGAACTACAGACTACAAGCTGAATTCTACCGAAACTTACTCTGCCCCGCTGGTTTATACCCTTACTCCCAAGAAAACATACCAGTTTGTGTATAGGAATTGCTTCTATGATGGCGGAATGGTATGCTATTCTTCCGATGAAGGAGGCTTCTTCTTGTCCGCCGCATTGGACGAGGTTTCCGATGATGGTTCAAATGATTGGACGTTGTTGCCTACTTTCTGGAATACAATCGATAATCAGTACTATGATGCGGTCCTTTTGATAAAAGAAACCGATTTTACTGCAAATGTTGTAAATGCTGCTGGAGAAGATGCCTTTGATGCATCTAACATCATTGCTGGAGAAACTATTTATACCTATGGAGCCTTGATTGACTATCTGGTGAAAGGGAATGTTCCCTCTACAGAACCACTCTACTTCGTCTATATCAACTCTAGCACGAGGAGCAACGCTGCCAGTGCGCAACTTGTTGTACGTTCTTCTGGACTGTATGACAAGTGGGTCGGTAACATCAATTACTACAACGCAGGAACAGATCAGATTCTTCCTCAGAAGCTGAGCTACGAAAAGGCTGCCATTAATGATAGTAAGAATCCGGTTTACGTCCCCTTGACCAACAATTTGAGCTTTGACTTTGTCGCTCCGGGTTATACTTACGACGGTTACAAGGCCTCCTTTGTAATTGGAGGAGCTACCCCGGCAAAGACAGACGCTCCCACCTACTTTGCAGGCAAGAATGAATTCCAGGCCTTGATCAACGATTCGAAATACGAGGCTGGATGGACTACGGAATTGCTTGATGCCGGTACACCCTTGAACATGGATTCTGTTGCAATCGGTAAGGGCCGCTTGATGGAAAGTGCCGCTGCAACTTTGACGTCTCAATTGATCATTGAACCGGTGCTTACAAAGATTCCCTACACGGTTACGTTCAACCTGGACGCATTCACCGATGTCTACTATGGTGATGACGAAACCGAAACCGAATGCGCCAAGGGCACCGCAGCAGAAGGCGCCTGCCCCAAGAAGTATGTTATCAATGATGTTTACTTCCCCAGGAAAATCTATGGTGCCGTGAACGTTGCAGGCGAGAAGAGCTACCAGAAAGTCCAATGGCGTGTAAACGAAAACGATGATAATGGTATTTCCGTCTTGCAGCTGACCGTTAACAATCTTAGAGAAAAGACAGCCGATGAACTGAACAGTCTCACTGAGACTGAAAAACTGGATTACATCAACAAATATATTCAGAGCACTGCTGATGCAGATGGCAATTACTCGTTTACGATGTATGGCTTTGCTGAGGCCAATGTAAAGCTAGCCTCTTCCATGTACTTGGAAATGTTGGGCGTTGCCTCCGCATACGACAAGGATGATCCGTCCCAAAACGTTAAGGACTTTGTCCTGACAGACGAAGCTGATTACCATGGTCACTTTGAAATCTCCCAGAAGTATGGTGCAGGTGTTGACGATGTGTCTACCCATACGTCTACCTGGTCTCGAATCATGGACATGGGCTCTCCCAACTATAAGGACTGGAGCCACAACATCCTTATTCCGGGTGCAAATGATACCCTGTACTTTGATGTGAAGTTCGTTCCCGATGCAGGTTACGATATTGAGTATATATCCTACGAAACCACAGCCAGTGGCTACAGTGCCGGTCCTGCTCCTGGCAAGCCGGAAAATCCCTTTGGTTATGACAACGACACTAAGAAGCTGGTCTTGAACCCGTACCTGGTCAACATGGCCGCGTTCTACGTCAAGTTTATCTCTAACGACTATAACGTCTCCTTTACAGCTCCTGAAGAAGGTATGTACATTACCGGGGACGACTGGGGCCGTGACTGGACTTCGCCTCAGGCCTATTCTGCCGCGGATATAAACAAGGACTTCCCGAAGATCTATGCTCTTGATAAGTGCTACGGATGGTCTCCCAGTGTAACTCCGGAAGAATTGCCTGATGAATGGCCCTTCCCGGCAACGAAGCTTACAGAAGAGGTGATGAAGTACCTTTCTCTCGGAACTGAAAATACCTTAGTGCTTGAAGAATTGGTTCCCTGTAATCCTCGCACGAAATCCATAACCGTATCGAGTAAGTTCGGTACTGTAACGCTGTCTCAGGTTATTGGTGACGGCGAAAATGTGTATCCCTTCAAAGAGGGTGGCTATACAAGGGTTCCGTCGACTGTAGAGGGAATTCCCTTCCAGATTAAGATTGAACCTCTTGAAAGCTATGTCGTGAAGAGCATTACCTATAGCTTCCGTAATCAGTACAATAATCTGGAATCGACTCTTCTGGACTACGATCCTGAGTATCTTCCCGGGATTGTTGTTCAAGGTCTTCACGACAGTCCATCTATTGACGTGGAATACTACGCTCCTGGTTCGCGCTTTGTAAAGTATGACCTGGGTATTGGTGAAACGGATTCTGCCGAAGTCTACTTCCCCGAAGACGCTCTGCTGACCCAGACGTTCACCATGGAAGATGCGAACGAAACTAAGCCGTGGCAGCCCTACAGGGTTGGTAAGCATTTCAAGGGCTGGTCCTTGACTCCTGAAAGCGATGTAGTCGATATCGATCTTTATTCTTTAATTGATGCGGATCTCATTTCCCGCCTGAGCATGAAGGAAAACTATCCCACCACACTGTACGCCGTGTGGGATGAAAACTTTGATGGTGGTCAGGTGATGTTCGACCTTGAACAAGGTGATGTGGAACATGGTTCCGTGAAGGTATACCAGGAATGGGATGGCAAGAAAATCTACCATGACATTTCTGACGCTGTGACCTTGGTCTATAAGCAAGAGGGTGAAAGCTATCTCTTTGGTGTAGAAGCTATTCCTGACGCCGGTTACGAAAATGCAGGAGTCTCTGTTGTAAGACTTTGCGCTGATGGTTTGGATGCCGAAAGATGTGAAGGCACGACCTTTACTCCCGATGACAATGGTATCTATAGCATTTTGGCTGCCTGGACGTCTGCAGTCGATGTGGCCAGCACCATCAGGGTTTCGGCAACCTTCGCCAAGACCGCTTACAACTTCGCCTTCAATATGGGTAATGCCCCATCCAGTGTCTACAAGACTTCGGAATGGATTGATTCCAAGGATAATATGCAGCTGGACGAAGTGTTCCCCGAAGGTGTTGCCCGTACCGATGCCTGCTTCGGTGGTTGGGCCTTTGCAGATGGCGAATCCGTTGGCTTCAGCAAGCTGAGCGGCGACGACTTCTTTGCCGCACTTGCAGCAGCAACTCCTGAGAAGCAGACTGTTCCGCCTGCAGACCCCGATGGCGAAGCTGGCGAAATCGACGTCTATAACCTCTACCCGGTTTGGACAACTACCGACTGCGCTCCGAAGACTGTGAAGGTTGCTTCCAGCAATGCTCCTAGCAGCGGCAAGTTTGTCTTGACTCAGGGCGCAATCAAGCTGGATGTCACTGCAGCTGGCGTTACGGTTCCTGCCGATGCCAAGATGGATGTTCAGTTTGTTGTTGGTGCAGGCGCAAGTGTCGACGCCGCTGTAACCTACGACGTAGCCCTGCTTGACGCTGATGGCGAACCGGTCAACGAAGGCCTTAACGACAGCAAGCTCACTCCTGTCGATAACGTAGCCTCCTACACCTTCGCAGGTAGTGTTGCTGTTACGGACGATGAACTTGAGGTTGTTTCTTATAACTTGAGCGCTACGGTCGAGTACGACGAAATGACCGTGGTCTTCGACGTGAATGCCGGTGACGAAGATGTGTTCTACGGAAGCGACTGGAAGAAGACTGCCACCTACTCCATGGACATGGCCGCAGACGAACTGAAGCTCCCCAAGAACATTTATCGTTCCTACATCAGGCTTCTTGGCTGGTCTTTCTCTACTGATGAAGATGCTAATATCTATACCGCCTTCGACAGCGACATGGTTGGCGAGTACATCGAGGCAAAGGCCGCTTCTGCCGATGGCTCTGTAACTCTCTTTGCCCGTTGGGATGAATCCGAAGGCCCGCAGGTTTACACTGTTGTGAACGGCATGTCTGAAAAGGGTGTTCTCCACCTGGCTCAGACCGTGGGTACAGAAGAAGTTCCCTACGTTGTTGAACAGGGTATGCAGATTCCGGTTGCCGCCGAAACTGAATTTACCGTAACCTACGAACCTAAGCCCGGCTATAAGGTGGTTAGCTTCAAGGCTACCGACCTGCAGGGTGTGGAAATTGCTGACGCCATTACAACCACAATCGCCGCTGACGTGGTGGTTGGTACGTTTAGCCTGAACAAGGATATCGTGATCGTTGCAGTTCTTGAAGCTGCTGGTTACGAAATCGTTCTTGACGCAAATGTGGAAGCCGATGCCGAAGATCCTCTGTTCTACGGTTCTGATTGGGAATCCGTCAAGGAATTCGACCTGACCGACAACAAGGAACTTCCCACGAACCTGTATCGCTCTGGTCACAAGGTCACTGGCTGGACCATGACTCTCGACGCAGACGCACCGGTCTATAAGGAATTCAATGCTACTTTGGAAGCTGCAGCAACTGCTGCTGCAACTGGAGATGTTCCTGAAAAGCTCAAGCTGTACGCACACTGGGAAGCTTCTTCCGAAACCGCTATGACAGTTAAGTCTGCCAACAGCGCAGAAGAAGGCTCCCTGAAGATCTTCCAGGCTGTAGAAGGCAACAACACAACTCCGATGGTTGTTCCTGCTGAAGGTCTTGTTGTGCCTGTGGGCTTGAACGACGTGCAGCTTGTTGCAGTCTTTAGCCCGGCCGAAGATTTCACCTTGACCGATGACTTCTATATGTTTGTTAAGGCCGACGGTGCCGATTCCGCAGCCCTGGAAAAGGTGGCGGATGGTGCTGCCTTTGCTTTGGCTCGTAACGTTTCCATTATGGCTCCGGTCATCCAGAAGAACTACAAGTTCGCCTTTGATGTAAACGCCGGCGATGCCAACGTGTTCTACGACAATGCTCTGCCCGAAACTGCCACTTACAATGTGGATGCAGAAGAAGCCGATCGCGTTCTTCCCACCGGTATTTACCGCGCAGGCAAGACTCTTGATGGCTGGGCATTGTCTGCCAACGCTACTAGCGGCGTAAAGGTCTTTGACGCAGCCTTTGTTTCTAAGGTGCTGGCCTCTGACGCTCCGGATGCTGCCGGCGTAAGAACCCTGTATGCCGTATGGACTGCTTCTACGGAAGAGCCGATTGTGGTGACCGTGGATGTGGAAAATGCTTCCAGCGGTACCATGAAGCTGTATCAGGTTCTTGGCGATGCCGCTGCCGACAAGGTTGAGCTGGCTCTGGTGAACAACCAGGTGTCTGTTCCGGCTGTTGCAGGCATGAAGATTTCTGCAGACTTTACCTTGGCTGACAACTTCGAATTCACGGATGCAACTCCCATTGTCGTAACGGCTGCCAGCGCCACCGCTGATGATGAACCGGCTGTCTATGCAAATGGAAGCGCCTTCGAAGTTACCGAGAACGTGACCATTTCTGTGAACGTGAAGACCGATAGGCCGACCTTCGCCTTTGATGCAAATGCAAACGGTGGCATGGTCTACTATGTTGGCGAC
>JAKSIF010000009.1 GCA_024398965.1 Fibrobacter sp.
TCCAGCTGTCCTGCCGTTGCGAAGACGTGATGAGCCACGACTTCAAGAAGCAGTATGAAGCATGGGGCTTCCGTGTTATCGACGTGGCTGACGGTTCTGACATCGCCTCTCTCCGTGAAGCCTTCAAGGCTGCATGGGCAGAAACTGAAAAGCCTACCATCGTCATCGGTCATACCACCATGGCTAAGGGCGCCATCGCCGAAGACGGCAAGTCCTTCGAAGGCGCTGTCTCCACTCACGGTCAGCCGCTGAACGCAGCAGGCGCTTCTACCGACGCAACCGTCAAGAATCTCGGTGGCGATCCGGCTGATCCCTTCAAGATTTTCCCGGAAGTTGCAGAAGCTTTCGAAGCTCGCAAGGCCGAACTCCGCAAGGAAGTTGAAGCCTGGAAGAAGGCCAAGGCTGCCTGGGACGCAGCAAATCCTGAAAAGGCTGCTACCCTCAAGGATTGGCTCTCTGGCAACGCTCCGAAGATCGACCTTTCCGGTCTGGAACTGAAGGAAGGGGTTGCAACCCGCGTGACTTCCGGCACCGTTCTCGGTCACCTGGCAGAAAATGTAAAGAACTGCATCTGCTCCTCTGCTGACCTTTCCAACTCCGACAACACCCAGGCCTTCCTCAACAAGACTGGCATCTTCCGCGCTAACGACTTCAAGGGCGGCTTCGTCCAGGTTGGCGTTGCCGAACTGACTATGGGTGCTATCTGCTGCGGTATCGCTCTCCACGGCGGTCTCTACCCGATTTGTGCTACCTTCTTCGTGTTCAGCGACTTCATGAAGCCGGTGCTCCGTATGGCAGCCCTCATGGGTCTGCCTGTTAAGTTCATGTACACCCACGACAGCTTCCGCGTTGGCGAAGACGGCCCGACTCACGAACCTATCGAACACGAAACTCAGATTCGACTTCTGGAAGGTCTTAAGAAGACTCACGGCGCCAACAAGGGCAAGTCCGAAATGCTGGTGCTCCGTCCGGCTGACGCCTTCGAAACTACCGTCGCATGGGAAATGGCTTTCGAAAATAACGATAGCCCCACTACCTTGATCCTTACCCGTCAGAACGTGAAGACTCTCCCTGGTGACCGCAAGGCTGAAGCAGCCAAGTGCCGTAAGGGTGCCTACATTGTAAGCGACAACTGCGGTTCCGCTCGTCCGGATCTCACTTTCGTCTCCAACGGTTCCGACGTTCTCTTGACTCACGACGCTGCTGAAGTTCTCCGCGCCGAAGGCCTCAAGGTCCGCGTGGTCTCCATGATCAGCCCGGCCCTCTTCCAGAGCCAGAGCAAGGAATACCGCGATTCCATTATCACTCCTTGGACTCCGGTGTTTGCAAAGTCCAGTGGCCTCCCGCTCTTGTTCGCCCAGGTTGTGGGTGGCTTCGGTAAGGTTTCCGGTCTGGAACGCTTCGGTGCTTCCGCTCCGGCTGGCGTCCTTGAAAAGGAATTCGGCTACACTCCGGAAGCCGTGGTTGCAGAAGCCAAGGCTTACCTGGCTGAATACAAGGCAAACGTCGAAGACTTCAAGAAGGCTAATGGCTAATTACGAATTATGAGTTATGAATTACAAGAGTAAGTAAGGCGCCTACGGCGCGAAAAAATCTCATAATTCATAATTCGTACTTCATATTTTTTTTGAAAATCATGATTTGCCCGTTTTGCAAGAAAGATAACGACAAGGTAGTCGATAGCCGCGCTATCGGTTCCTACATCAGGCGCCGTCGCGAGTGCGTGGAGTGCGGTCGTCGTTTTTCAACCCGCGAGTACGTGGAACTTCAGCCCTTGACCGTTATCAAGCGCAACGGGGAGCATGAGCCGTTCCAACGCGAAAAGCTTTTGCGCGGTGTTATCAACTCCTGCAAGAAACGTCCGGTTTCTGTATCCGACATGGAACAGTTGGCAATCAATGTTGAAAATGCCCTGACTGTGACGGAGAACTTCGAAGTAACCTATGAACAGATCGGTAATCTGGTCATGCAGGAACTTAAGAAACTGGATCTTGTGTCCTATGTCCGATTCGCCTCTATTTATCGTGAATTCAAGGAAGTGGACGAATTCGTAGACCAGATCAAGACCTTGGACAAGTAGTGTGTTCAAGAAGCTCTTAACGGAAGCTAACGAAAAACGCTGTTCACTTTTTGAAGTGACCGATGCGTATCGTGTGGTGAATGGCGCTGCCGATGGTTTCCCCGGGCTTACTCTGGATAGATTTGGCGATCGTTTCCAGATTCAGTATTTCGGCCCGGAACTTCTCTCCAAGAAAGATGCGATATCTTCTGCAGTAGGAGAACTGTTTGATCCCAAGTGCCTTGTAGTGAAGGAACGTTTGTCCCGTTCTGGAAGATCCCTTGAGAATCCCCCTATGGAAGTTGTGTTTGGCTCCAGTGCGGATTCCATTGGCGTTGTCCGTGAAGGTCCTGCCAAGTTCAATGTTGACTTGCTAGATACCGTCAATCCGGGGCTTTTCCTGGATATGCGGTCTGTCCGTCTGGAGATTGGCCCGCAGTGTGGCGGCCGTCGTTTCTTGAACCTTTTCAGCTACACCTGTTCCTTCTCTGTTCATGCCCGTCTTGGCGGAGCTACTCTTGCTACAAATGCGGACATCAGCGGTAAGATTCTGGACAAGGGCCGCGAAAACTATGCCCTGAACGGTCTGGACTTGCGTCCTGGCGAATTCTTCCGAGGCAACGCGGTGGAGTATGTGGCTTGGGCCAAGAAGAAGGGTTTGAAGTTCGATGGCATTGTGTTGGATCCTCCAAGCTTTGCCCGCTTCAAGGGTTTCAACTTCAACGTCCGAGAACACTTGATGCCCTTGGTTGCCGAATGCGCATCGGTCTTGAATTCCAACGGTTTCTTTATGGTTAGCTCCAACTACAGCGAGTTTAACCTGAATGGATTTGCCCGCGACGTCCTTGCCGCAGTGTCCTCTGTACACAAGAATGCCCGCACTGTCTGGAAGCGCGGGCAGGATATTGATTTTGTGGGAAGCGGCTCTACCAAGGATTCTTGCCTGGTGGCAACTTTGGTGGAAGTCTAGCCTTCCGAATCCCCATCCATTTCGATTTTCAGTTCCTTCAGCTTGCGCCAAAGGGTGGCTCGACTGATCCCGAGCTTTTTGCAGACCTCGGTTCTGTTTCCCTTGAACATGGACAAGGCGCTTAAGATGTGCCTGCGTTCCAGCTCCTCCAAGGTCAAGATTTCTGCATCCTCCGCCGGTTCTGCCTGGGCTATGGTTGCAGGTTTCTTGCTTTCGTAGCTGATGCCGCGAGTCATGTCCTGGGGAACCGCTTCAGGTTCATTTGAACTCTGGCTGCTCATGTGGGGAATGGCCATGGTCTTTTCCTTGGCGCATTCCTGCACGTTTTCCGGGAGGTCCTCAAGACGGATGATTCCGTTTTCGGCAAGAACGATGGCGTGTTCCAGAATGTTTTCCAGTTCACGGATGTTGCCAGGATAGTGATACTTGGTCAATGCGTAAAGAGCTGCCGGCTCCAGGTCCAGGATTTCCTTTCCCTGGGATTCCTTGTTCTTTAGGATGAAGTACTTGATCAAGTTGGGCAACGCCGGCTTGCGTTCACGCAGGGGAGGAAGCTGCAGGTGGAATGTATTCAGACGGTAGTACAAGTCTTCGCGGAAGTTTCCGCTGAGCATTCGTTCCTGAAGGTTTCTGTTGGTTGCTGCAATAACACGGACGTCCAGGTAGCGGGCTTCGGTTTCGCCGACACGACGGATTTCGTGGCTCTGCAAGAAACGAAGCAGCTTGACTTGGGTAGCGGCAGAAAGTTCGCCAACTTCATCCAAGAACAATGTTCCTCCGTTTGCAGATTCAAAAAGGCCTTTCTTATCGGTAGTGGATCCTGTGTAGGCACCCTTGCGGCTACCGAAAAGTTCGCTTTCCACCAGGTTCTCGGGAATGGCTCCACAGTTCACTGCAACAAAGGGCTCGTTGGCTCGTTTGCTGTAGCGGTGAACTACGTTGGCCAGGAATTCCTTGCCGGAACCGGATTCGCCTGTAATCAGCACGGTACTGTTAGTAGGCGCAATCTTGTAAACCGTCTTAAGAATCTTTCGCATTTCGGGAGTGTTTCCCAAAAGGCTGTCCAGCACCTGGGATTCCATCAACTGGTTGTTGGACCTGTTGTGGAGTTGGGCCTGGATTTTTTGCGCTGTAGTTTCCAACAGGGAAATGGTTACAGGCTTTTTCAAGAAGCTGTTGGCGCCTCGGGTAATGGCGCTTGCTGCGCCCTGCCAGTTGCGGTCGTCGCAGAGCACAAAAATTTCGATGCCGGGATGGCGCTCCTTCAGGTAGCTCACCATGTCCATGTTGTCTTGCATCAAGAAGGGAACCTCGATAAACGCAAGGTCTATCGGGTCGTTCTTGACAATCGGCATCAGACTGACTTCGTCGGAACAAGTCAGCAAGTTTGAATCTGGTACAGACCAGGTTCGCTGAATATCGTTAAGGAACTTCTGATCAGAATCTGCGATCAGGATATTCATTAAGCGTGGCTCTTGATGATCTCTTCGACCTTGGCACGAAGTGCCTGAAGGTCAACGGGCTTGTTGAAGGTTGCTGCAACATCGAAGTGCTGGGCAGTAATCAGGTAGTCCTCGGCTGCAGTACGTCCGCCACCACTTACGGCGATGGTTCGGTCGCTCATCTTCTGGCGGCGAAGGTCCAGGATGACTTCGAATCCGTCTACATCCGGCATGATGATGTCTGTAATGATGACATCGTACTGCTTATTCTGGTAAAGGGCCTTGGCGTCCTTACCGTTGCTTGCAGTTTCCACTGTGTAGCCCTTGATTTCGAGGGCGGATTTCAACATCAGGTTGAACTGTTCGTCATCGTCAATAATCAAGATTGTGGACATTAGTCCTCCTTCGTTTCTGTTTCTAATGGCCAATATAGATTAAATGCAGTGCCTTCGCCCACTGTAGTCTGCACAGTAAAGTAGGCTTTTCCGTCATTTAGCAGTCTAAGTGCCGAGGAAAGGCCCAATCCAAGGCCTTCTCCAGGGGCTTTTGTGGTAAAGAACGGTGCAAAGATTCGTTCCAGGGTGCCAGAGTCCATTCCGGTACCCGTATCGATGATGTCAATCTTGGCGTATTCGCCTGCAGGAATTGGCGGTGCGTATGGCGTTACAAGCTGGCTTTCCAAGACGCATTTTTGCAGGGCGAAGGTCAGGTGTCCGCCATTTTCCTTCATTGCGAAAATAGCGTTGTTGGCTAGGTTGCTGATGATGCGATCCAAGGAGGCTACGATACCGCGGATTTTCAAACTTTGGTCAAGACCTTCGCTGTGGATTGTAATGTTTGGCGGAATGGTCAGGCCAATCTTTTTAACCACATCTTCGATAATCATGTAAGGGCTGAAAACGATTGCGGGGGTCGCAGAGCGAGCGTTGCCGCGAATTGCATTCAAAAGTTCTTCCAAGGATGTCTTGCCGCGAAGGGCTGCCTTCAAAGCTTCTGAGATGAACATGTAGGCCGGGTTGTCCTGGGGAAGCATTTCCTGTGCAAGCTGGCAGAACCCGATTTGAGAACCAAGGATGTTGTTGTAGTCGTGGGCGAAGGCTCCGCACATGGTTCCCAGTTCTTCCAATCGGGAGTGGATGAACTTTTGCTCGCGGAGCATGTTTCGTTCCTGTTCCAGTCGACGCTGCTCAGTTACGTCGATCATGATGCATAGCGTCTTATAAGGCGGACGTTCCTGGATAATGGGAATGTACATGTTCTCGAAAATCTGGACGGGCTCACCATTTTTAGCAAGCTTGATTGCGTCATCGTTGGAAATTTCAATGCCGTTTCGATCGATGTAGGATGTGTATGCTCCACCTTCGCCGTTTTCTCGGGCGTTCTTTTCCAATGCGTTGACTCGGTCTGGCTCGTCCTTGGAACCTTCCAGGGAACCCTGGAAAACTAGATCTTGCTGATTTTGTTTTTGATAGACGCCAAGCTCGTTCTTGTACCAGACGCGGAACGGAAGATTGTTGATCAAGGTGTTCAGTAGATTTTCTCTTTCAACTTTGAAATTGGCTTCTCGTTCCAAACGGTTTTGGTACCGAACGAGATCGTGGGTATATTCCACGTATTGCTCGTTCAAGGTCTTGATGTTTTGTTGCAGTAGCTGGGTCTTGGAAATATCCGAGAAGTAGGCAATGTTCATCACCGTCGTTAGGGTCTGGCGAGCCTTGAAAAAGTGGATTTTCAAGGTGTGAGTTTCTCCATTAATATCGACGGGAATGTCGTTGTAGACTAGTTCTCTGAAAATATCCAGGTTTGGTGGGAATATTGTACGAATGGACTTGCCTAGAATGGATTCGGCGGAACTGTAACCTAAAAGCTTTACGGCACCCTGGTTTGCGTATTCAATCTTTCCGTCATTATCGAAGTAGAAAATGCCGTCTTCCATCTTGCTGTTAAGCTTTCTCAAGAACCAAAGGGCGCTTCTATTCTTGTAGGTGGAGGAAGTGTAGTATTGCCCACAGATAATGGTCAGCATGACCGTCATCAGCTGATGCCAAATAAGGAAATGGAATGAACCGGTCCAGGCCTTGAAACCGGAGGCAATGGGAATGACTATATCAAAGGCGAATGCGGTAATGACGAAAAATCCGTAGGTGCCTGCCATGTAGTTCTCTGTCTGGGACAAGGACTGGTCTATGGCATGTAATGCATTTCTTAGCAAGAAATAGATGGCGGAGACTAGGACTGGTAATACAAATAGGGCGTAGATGATTGCAAATGTTCCGAATATCGGATGATCGGCAAAGGGATGATGGTTAAGTATTTCAATGTTGGTGATTAGGGTTGGGTCTACGCAGAGAATAACTGAAAACGCAATGATGCAAAAGGAGCCAAGGGCGATGGACAGAGTCCTGATCTTGTCTCGCTTTTTGAATACGATTAGTTCCCCGATTTGGTAAGCGACAAATCCAACCTGGATCCACACAAAAGCCTGGATTGCAAAAAGCAATTGACGGAAATAGAAATTACTTGTCCCGTATTCGGTTGTCCCATTAAAAAATAAAATGCCGATGATGCTGCAAAGATTCCATACGATGTTTATCGCAACGAGTTTTTTTAAACTACTGGGCGTTTTTTGAATGGTCATCTTGCTTTCCAGCATAAGCGGGAAAATGCAAGCGACTATCAATCCGAGGATTGATAGTATCAACAGATAGGGGGAATTTGAATACAGGCTTTCAGACATGTTATTTTATTCGTCTTACTCCAAATACTTCTGTTTTGTCGTAGGATGTTGCGGATGAGAATCGTTTTGCCGTTTCAATATCCTTGTTCAAGTTAGGTGTAAACTTTGCTTCGAGTTGGGCCTTGTAGACGTAGGCTCCAGTGGCTATGGCCCTGCCGTTTTCCGCCTGGAGTCCGGTTCCATCCATATTTGCCCATTCTACAAAGAAGACTACCTTGCTTGCAGAAGACAGGTACTGCTGCGGGGTGACAATGAAGGATCCTGCAGAACGGTTTACGTAGCTTCCCAAGTTGGAGTAAATGGGAATGTTGTACTTAAACTTGAGACTTTCCCAAGCGGCGTCTTCGCTGGACGCGCCACCACGGGGAACGTTTAGTTCAATCCTCCAAATAGTTCCGTTCATCATGGTGGAATCAATGCCCTGTGCTACAACTTGACCGCCAATGACCAGGTCCAGCTTCTTGGTATTGGGATTCTGTATGTAGAGTCTAACGTTTTCGCTGCTGGCAACCTGAGACCTGTTAGGACCTCCGGATGTGCCGACCTTATCTTCGTTGACCAGCTTGACCTTGAACTTGACCTTTACATCGCCGCTGCTTCCGATAGGAATCCAGGGGTTGTTAATCGCGGGCATATTGCCACTCTGGTCCACAAGGGCACTGAATTCCTTAGGTTGCATTCTGACAAAACCACCTTCGGAAGGAGCCAGGTCGCTTGTTGCATCAAATGTGACGGCCAGGGTGGACTTTCCTGCCATAAAGCTCATCTTGTAGACATCATGCATGTAGATGATTGTGTCGACATTGTCCATTTTTTGACGATAATAGATTCGGCTGGAATCTACCACGTTGACAGGTTCACTGATTTCAACCTTGAGTATTCCCATGTCTCCAGAGGTGTTGTTGATGGAGGCTACAACAAATACAGGGCCGGCCTTGTCTTCACCAAGGACGTCGCTGGATTCATAGGACGCTCCCTCACCTAGATGCTGCACGACAAGACCTGCATTTTCAATAGCCATGCCACGGGAGGATCCGCTGTATGTGCCACTGGTGTTGCCAAGCTTAAAAGGCTGCATGAAATCAAGAGTTGCTTCGGTTCTAGAGGCGCTGAAGGAAAGATCAGTTCCTGCTACCCACAGGGTTTCGGGCTCTGTTCTACCAAATATGACGGAGACGTTGTTAGGAACATGACGTTCGTCAACTTCACGTTCGAATTCTATGTCTACGTGTTCTGCAAGGCCATCTTCATTGGCGTCAGAAATGGCTGCATAAATCATAGGAACAGGGATCAGCTTGAGGGTAATGGGCAGCAGGGGAGGCTCGCAACTGGAGATTCCGTTTCCGTTCTTGTCCTTGATGCCGGCGCTGCTCAGCAACCTGGCGAACATTCCTTCTGTTACGATGGAAGAACCGTCCGCTGCAAAAGCAATTTCAAATTCCCAAATGTTGAGAGAGTCGTTGTAAATCTGAGACGAAATTACTGTGGGGGTCGCGCCAGGTGTTGTCTTGTCGCTTGCAAAAAGACTTAAAGGCCATTCTGCGCTGGGAACTGCTACTGGTTCACTGAATTGCATATAGACTCGGTCGGTAGTTGCTGTGTCCAGAAGTTCCAATACGGAAATAGACAACAGAATAGGTGCCATTCCGTCCTTGTAGAAGTAGTCATGAGACTGGATTCCACTTTCAGTTGTGGAATTTAGTGTAATCTTTCCGTAGGGGCTTGTGTTGATTGTTGCTCCAGGAATGTTGATGCCAACAACAAGATCTCTGCCTTCCAGACTGTTAACCTTTGTTGTCTCGTAGACTTTTCCTTCGTATTCAAAGGAAACTGATGTGAAGGATTGACCTGGCTGGTATTCGTTGGTCAAGGTTATATGGATTGCGTCAGGAATGTTGTCACAATCACTATCGATCATCTTGGCGTCATCAATAATGGGCCAAGGCGGAATTTCCTTGATAATCAATACCGCGGTTGCCGGGGTATAGGCAACTGTTGCGGTTGTATTGCCCATTGCCTTTAGAATGGTTTCTGTAGGTGTGTCTGACTTGAGATAGAATACAGCCTCGCCCTTGATGAGGTCAATTCGTTCCACAGGGTGGGTGGCTTCACTGGATGTGTAGAAGGTGGCAAAACCCGTTGCGGAGGAAACCAATATACTTATATCCTCAGCCAAGGGAACCTTATTGCTGTCCAGTAGGCGAACCCTAACTTCTGCGATCTTTCCTGTGTAGGTAAGGATTGTGTCGGTTAAAAATTCCAGGTATCTCTGTTCAGGCGGGATGGTGATAGAGTCGATTTCCACATTGCTGCGAACAACGGCGCAGGCACAGTCATAGCTGCCGTTGAGATTGGCTGCACGGTTATGCCAGCTGACCCATTCTGTATAGTTGTTGCCGTAGCTGGAAATAGTACTGTACTTGAATTCAAGGGAATCTTTTCGATTGCTGGGAACGTAGTTTGTGACAGCAAACATTGACATCCCGTTCATTTCGAATTCATCCAAGATGCCTGTGGGAGAGACCTTGCTTGAGCCTGCATAAGTCGTTGCTGAATCGACTTTTTCTACAGAATAGTGGGGCGTGACAAAGGGGCTGGTAAAGTTCAAGTCAACAGTCTTGATTGTCAAAGGACCGTTTTCTGGAGTATAAGTTGGACCATAGCCGTAGATGTGCTTGCCATGGTAGTAGACCGTGATGTAGGGGTCTCTAGTTATTGCTATGTCGCCGATTCCATCTTTATCGGGGTCTTCCAACTGCTCCGTTTCAGAACCGCGGTAAACGGGGCCTTTTTCCAGAGGGATTCCGTTGAATTTTTCAGGGTCTGTGGCAGCCATATGAGGTGCCATGGACCAGCTGTTCTTGAAGTCCTTGAAAGAACCTTTTCCCTTTTCAAACAAGGCTGTAACAACCATCTGTCCGGAAACTTGGAGGGTGTCCTTGATGTTGATGGGGAGATAGTATTGGTCACCTTCTAGAGTGGGACTGCCAAAGCTGTAACTTTTAATGTTGGTCATCAGACCATCGCCACCCCAGTTCTGGTTCATTATAGAATTGCTCCAGGGCACTGTGGCGAAGTTGGGGTTGTCTCCGAGGTAAACGCGAACTTCAAAGTCATGGAAAGGCATAGTGTCGTTGTTAACCAGATAGAACATCAACTGGTGGCAATCTTCCCAGTTGGAGCACTCTGCGTCACTCTGGTAAGAACTGGGTTTCACAAAAATATCGATGTCAGCGTAGCTCGCTTCGCTTTCTGTCTGGAATGTGTAGTATTTCCCGCCATTTTCGTCGGTAGTGGATCCGGAAGAAACGGAGAAGTAGTAGGTAGTTCCTGCCTTGAGATTGGTCAAAGTCGCTTCGTGGAACAGCACGGCTCCGCCTTCTGCTGCCTGAGCTTCATTTAGATTTGAAGTCGATGTGCCATAGTTGACAATGCCGTTCATGCGTTTGTCGCTCCACCAGTAAATCTTGGCGCTGCGATGGTCCACCTGGCAGATAGTAACTCCGCTGATTGTTGTGGAGGCCGGGTTCATTGTGAATTTATACCACATGCCATGGTTGTCGTCGGTAGACAGGTTACGTTTGGTGTCCATGCCTTCCAGGAAGAAGTAGTATGTTTCTCCTGTGACAAGACCGTCAATTGTCAAGGAGCCGCCTTTACTTGCTGTTCCCTGCTGGACCGATTTTGCGCCTGCAACATCGGGCGTTGTGTTATAGAAAACTGTTACAAGAGCCACTTCGTTGGCATCCCAGCTTATAATGGCTTCAGTATCACTAATAGGTGTTCCTGCAATGTTACTGAATATCGGTCCTTCCTTGTCTACGGGCAGGGAGTTGGAGAAAATCAGCATGGGCATGAAAAGGGTTGTGGTGAAGTCCGCACAGGTTTCTGTAACGGTATAGTCCTCCCAGTCGTCCTTAAGCGTCTTTTCGGGAGATGCTCCGCCCATAAGTGCGCCCAGGGGGCAACGGTATTGATAGGGAACGCCACCGGCGTTGTAACCATCGGGATTGGATGCTCGGTTATGAGGGTGATTCAGGTTTTTGTCTCCAACGCCCATAATGAAGGAAACGTCCCAGGGGTTGGCGCCAAGGTTGTAGTAGATGTTGTCCAATGCGATGTTGAGGTATGCCTGTTTTTCTTCTCCCTGAGTCAATTCAGAGAGCATGAAGAACTGGTTGATGGCTCCCATGTTATATCGGTTGAATCCCCAGTCGCTGGAAGTCCATACCAGATTATAGGGACGAACTGCAGTCACGTTGCCGAAACGGTTCTTATGGACTAAGAGGTCCCCCTGGGTTCCGTCATCGGTCAAGCGGCGCAAAAGATTCACAGTTCTTTGGAATAAAGTATCACGTTCAAGTTCGCCTACGTTATACTTTGCTGCGGTCTCCTTGTCTTCTAGGATTAGACGGGCAAAGGAGTAGAGAACTAGTGAGTGAACATTCTCGAAGTCCAGCATCCAGCCACCGGGTGAGAATCCACTGAGGTGTCCAAGAATACCGCCCTTGAAATATGGACCAGCGTCGTCTGGCTCATTGTTGTACATGTAGTTTGTGGAATTTTCGTTGATGTCTTCATTCTTATACAGATCGTACTGATAGATTGTGTCCTTGGTTGCGTACCAAAGAGCCAGGGCGCCTGCCGCGGCATCGTCCATCCAGTTCGCTTCGGAAGATCCTCCTGGGTAGAATCCTTTCAGTTCATCTGTTCTAACATACTGAGTTCCTTTAGAAATACTTTTTGTATTGTATTTGACAACATTGGCATAGATGTCTATTGCGGCATTGCGCAAGGAATCTGCGTAAACAGGATCGTAGGGTTCCCAACCTACAGAAAAATAAGCGAGAACTGCGGCGATCATACCAGAAGAGGTTCCAACGCCTTTTGCTACGTGACGATCCGGTCCTCCTTTGCTGAAGGGCTGGGCATCTTGTTTTTCGGGCTTGTCCCAGAATTGATGGTCTTCTGAGCCTATGCCAACAGAGTGGTACATGTCGTGCTTTTCAATTAGACCGTCGGCCTTGGAGGCTTTATAAAGTTTGAAGAAAAAGTCTGCACCAATCTTGGCTTCGTACAAAATGTCCGGAATACCGTCGGTGAATACGGTGTCATTGTAGGAATTGCCGAAACGGTCCTCGGCTCTATCGGGATGAACCAAGTATGTGGTAATAAGTCCATAGGCCGTGTAGGTCATGGTTTCGGAAACCTTAAAGTGGTCTCCGCAGTCATGCCATCCGCCTGTCAAGTCGTGGCCTACCTCGGAACCGTCCTGCAAATGGCATGCGGCATGAAACCAAGAGTTCGTATTACCGCATCTTTGCGCGCCGAGGAACTTCAGGGCGGTTTCGAAAATGGCGTTAAATACTCCTGGATCAATATTAAAGTGGGCGGATGTATCAGCTCCAATTTTTACGTAGTACTCGCCTTGAGATGTGAGGGACGAGAATGTGGCTTTTGTCAAATTTTCTGTTTTGGTGGAGGCGGTGGAATCGCCAAACATATACAGCTTGGTTCCGATGGATTTGAAAACGCCGTTGACCCAAACATTTGGCTTTGTGACGTTTTCCATGAGGGCTTCCGTGGTGCCACTGTAAGCTTCTTTTCCTGTGCTTACATCAATGACAGAAAATGCGGTTCCTGCTGGTATGTCTGCCACGTAGGCATATTTCTGGTCTTGAGGACGGAAACCGACCTGGTTTACGCGGATATTTCTACGGGCATAGACGTTAATAGAGTCAAGGTAACGTCTATCGCAGTCGTGGCAGGTTCGGTCAATGTTTGGTAAGTCATATATGGTCGCGGCAGAGATTGTTGCAACCAATGAAAGACCTAAAAGGAAAATTGTCTTGATCATTTTCATCACGCTTTTCTTGTAAAAAATGAACTCAAATCCCATCCATCAAAAAACACAAAAGAATGTGAACCTTAGGACCACATTCTTTTGCGAGCTAAATGTCTAACGATGACGCATCTAGCGTTTGTTCCTCCTGAAGCCGAAGGTTCGGGTAAAGGTGTCATTGCCCTTGATGTCGCGAGTGTCGTCACCCTTGTCGGACTTTTCTGCAGCGTACACGCCCCTAGCCTTCATGTTGAACTTGGCGATGTAGGGCCCTGTACCAATCTTCTTTCCGTCTGCGCTGACAGGGTAATCTTGCGGAGCGGTCCATTCCAGGTACAGAGTCAAGGTGCTGCTTCCGGAGATGTATTCCTTAACTCTGTCAAGGTCAAACTTGTAGCTGGTGTTGTTCACGTAGGTACCGAGGTTGGTGAACAGGTCTAGCTCCATGGTAATGAAGTAGTGACGCTTGTCTTCACCCAGTTCAGTCTTTTCCAGAACATCCGGCAAGGTAATGTCGATCTTGAACACAGGACCTGCATACAGGTAATTGGCGATAGGAGCCTTGGCTACATCGACCAGACGGCTTGCACCTGCAGCGATGACCTGGGTTTCGTCGTTCTTGTTCTGGAGACTCAGACGGAACTGTTCATCGGGGGCAAGGAGGTCGCCACCGTAGGCATTTTCGCGGTTTACCGTAGTGAGCGGATCCAATGCCTCGATCTTGAACTTAACCTTCTTGATCTTGCCTGTTACAGGAACCCAAGGAGTTTCTGCGCCAGGATAGAGGCCTGCTTCGTCCAGATAGAAGCTGGAGGCGGCATCAGGAACCAGTCGTACGGAGTCGGACAGCCAGAATGCTTCCAGGGCTTCGTGGTCATAGCTGAATCTGAATGTTGTAGAACTTAACGGAGCGTGGTTGACCTTCAGCTCGGGGTTTGCCAGAGTGCTGTAGTAAGTTCCCTGGACACCTTCGCGGCGACGTTCCAACTGGTAGGGGTGCGTAGCCATGGAATCTAGCGGTTCAGACATAACCACGGTCAGGTAGTCAAGCTGCTTGTCGTTGCCCATTTCGAAGCCCTGCCAAGAAGCACTTACGATAACCGGCGGGCAGTCGTCGCGGAGCGGATACTTACTATCGCTGAAGCCTCCGTCAATGGGGCCCTGTCGAGCCTGGACGAGACCGTAGGAACCAAGCTTATCTTTACCTTCGTTGCCGCTGGTCTTGTTCTTGAAGACGCCTTCAGGAATGGCGATTCGGATTACGTCGTGATAGACGATAGAGTCTGTAACGCCGACTGTATCCACCTTCGGGATGAATGTGGAGTCCTGTCTGGTGGTGCAGTTCGTCTTGTCTACAACTTCCTTGTCGTAGCAAGACTGTGTTTCCTTAATGGAATCCATCACCAGACCGGTTTCTTCGTCTGTATAGGGAATTGTGTCGCGCTTTATTTCGCAAACGTTCTCGATCTTGGTTTCACAACGTGTAACGGCCTGACCCTTGATCCAAGTACCGTTTGCAGAATCCAGGGCGGTCTGTACGACCTGCAAGGTGTCGAAGGCGATACTTTCGAGATTCCAACCGCCTTCCGGCATTGCGAAAGACTTCAGCACAGTGGGGTTGCCCCAGTAAACATCAATGGTGTCGGGAGTGTCTTTGGGGCGGAGCTTACGGATGAATTCCACATAGACTTCGTCGGGCTGACCGTCACCGGTAAAGTCGGACATTCTTGCGTACTGCACGGGAACCGGTCGGACCATTTCAATGACCTTCACCGGCCCGCACTTGGATGAGAGCGGATTGGAAGTCATGTCGTAAATCTTGAAGTTGGACATAACTTCTGCCAGGAAGTCCTGCTTGATGAATGCTCCTTCGTTATTACCTTCAATGACGTACTGCCAGCTCTTGCCGTTGTCGTTGGTGGTTGCAGAAACGACCTTGATGGAAGTTTGCGGAATTTCTGCAGTGCCATCGTAGATGGTGAAGGGCCAGACATCCTTGGAGGCAAGGTTGACCGGTTCGGAGAAGACAATCTTCAACGTGTCCTGAGGCATTGCATGATTTTCGTTTTCAAGAATGGCGAAGGAACTCAGCTTCGGAAGGATTCCGTCAGTAACGGAAACCGTAGAAGTGCTGGCTACACCATTTTCGCGAACATAAATGGTTACAGTGCCCTTGGGATTTGCGGAAGTCACTATGGAATCAGGAACGTTGAACTTGACCTCTGCTCCGGTTACCACTGTTTCAGGAACCAAGGTTACAGAAGTCGCGCCAGCGAGGGATGCGGAATCCAGATCGATCTTGACGCTGTCCAGAACAATGGAGGAACCGTTAAACAGGCTTCCGCTGAATACGATGTCCAAGGTGGTTCCGGTGGAGGTGCATTCATCGTTTGCGATGATTGCTGTTTGCGGAATCGGCTTGGTGGGCTTTGCGTAGAACCAGACGGAGTCTCTGTCTTCTTCATCTTCTGCGTCAACATACTTCACCATGATGGTGTCGCCACCGAAGAATGACAAGTTGGGAAGCTTTCCGTCCTTGGCGATGGCCGTGATGAGATCGCTGGAGAAGTAACCCAGTTCTTCATTGGTTCGCTTCAAGGTCACTTCAACAGAATCACCTGTACGAGAGTTGAATACCCAGGCACTTACGGTGCTGTTGCCGCGGTTGTCCTTGTCCTTCAGCTGGATGGTAAACTGCAGGGAACCGTCGGTTGCTGCAGGGGAGGTAACGGAACTTCCATCCTTGTTCAGAAGCTGCAGTGCGCTAGCTGTGCGGTCGCCCTTGCTGAACTGGACGAAGTAGGTGCGGTTAACGAAGGCGCAACCACCGTTTTCCTGGCATTCAGAGCATTCGGGGTTGGGGCCTGCAAAGATGGTCACGTCAACCTTGTTGGTGCCGATCTTCATCTTGGCCGGAATGTCCAAGGTGTAGCGGCCGGTTGCCTCGTCGTAGATTGCTGCGGACTTTAGCTGGTCATCGGTCAAGGCCACACCGTTTACCCAGATTGCGGTAACATAGCCGCTTTCGGTAATGAAGGCGTTGCCTCTCAGATGCATGGTGCTGATGGAAGAGTCAATTTCAACGTAGGATCCGTTGGATACATTGAACGGAGCGTCAAATGCGGCGGTGATTTCGTAGTTGGCTCGCTTGGTAATCATTTCCTGGTAAGAGGGACTGAAACCAGAAATGAATTCTCCCTTACGATAGATTACGATGTACGGGTTCTTGGGAGCCTGTTCCATATCGCCCTGGTCCTTATCCCAGCCAGGAACGCCATCGTAGTCGGCTCCATCCTTTTCGCGGGTATGTGCGGCCCAGCTCCAGTCCTTGGAAAGGCCTTCTGTCTGGAAACGCTTCTTGCCCGGAGTACGGAGGGTTTCGCACATGTTGTTCTGATAGATACCGCTGGAGAAACCAATGTCCACACGCATACGGGAGGAGGACTTGATCATGGTTCCGCCAAGAGGAATAGGAATGTACCAGTCGTATTCGCCGGTGCCTGCATTGTACGTGTCTTCCAGTTTTACAGGAACAGCGTGACGCAGGTAGTAACGGAGGGAGTCGTCGACGTTTTCGCCATTGCCGTTGACGCAGGGCTTGTTAAAGCCTGCTTCGTCATAAGCCTGGCAAATATCGGAGTCTACCAGCAAGGGGCAAGAGCCAGGCTGGTTGTTTACGCCAGGAACAGCTTCAATTTCATCGGGGCGGGCTGTCACGTAGAAGCGAAGTTCCAGGTTGTCGAATTGTCTGTCTTCGTTGTTCACGATGTTCAGGTTCAGGAAGTCCATTCCGCCGAATTCGTACTGATAAACGCTGACGTCGAAGTTGTAGCGGGTGACCGGTGTGGTAAACTTAAGGGGCTGGCCTTTGTCGTCCTTACAGCGGACAGAACCGTTACTTTCTACGCAATAATAATAGGTGGTCTTTTCCTGCAGCTTACCAATCTTAACATAGTGGAAGCTGGTGGGGATTCCAGATACATCTGCGTTGCCGACAATGTCGCAAGAACCTGTTGCAGAAACGGGGCAGGTCATCTGGTCGTAGGAAACCAGTGTGGTATCCCAGTAGACCTTGGATTCGTACTGTCCGTTGGGGGTGTACCACATGATTTCAGCGGAGTCGGCACTCAGGTTACAGACCTTCACGTTCTGGATATCTGCATCGCCCGGGGGGCTTACGAGAGTGGTAAAGGAGTACGGAGTATTGGTGCTATCCACAAGCCATCTGGTTGTGTAGGCTTCGCTGCGGATGTTGATTGCAATAACCTTGAAGTAGTAGGTGGTTCCGTTTTCGAGGCCGGTCAGGTGGATTTCGTGGCTAACGCCATTTACGGTGTCCTTGGCGGGAATATTGAAGGGGCCGGTTTCGCTAGTGCTGTAAAGGATCATGGCCGGGCCACGGAGGTCCTGGGTAATCTTGACGATGGCGGAATCGTAACCCACATAACGGATTTCTACGTCTACTTTTTCGGGAGCGCGGCTTCGGTCTTCTTCGCGGACTGCCACGGCGCTGGAAGCCACGAACATGGCGGTTGCGTCGATACAGGTTTCGGAAAGGTGGTAGTCTTCCCAGCTGAGGGAACTGGGCTTCCATACGTTGAATTCATCGGGGGTTACGCCACCGAACAGGGCGCCAGTAGGCGGGTTGTACTTGTAGCCTGCACCAGGCATGTTCTTGCCTTCGGGGTTACTTGCACGGTGATGGGGATGAGCATCGTTTTTGTCGCCCACACCCAGCAGGAAGGATACATCCCAGGGGTTTACGCCTAGCATGTAGTTCAACTGGTTGATGCCGAGCTGCTTCATTTCTGCAGAGTGCCACTGCTGGACACCCTTCTGGGGAAGGGACTTGCCTTCCAGGTCCTTGGTTACGTCGGAGTAGGCGAGAACTTCAAAGATGTTACCGGCCTGGTAACGGTTGTAAATCCAGGTCTGGTCGGTCTGCATGTCGTACCACAGGTCACCGAAAGACAGGGGGGTCGGACCGTTCAGGGTCGGAATGGTAATGCTGTTGGCGCCGGTCTTGCTCAGATAGCTGACGTTGGTTGCCAGGGTCAAGGCTACGTTTTCAGCATACTTCAGACGGGTCTTGTCGTCGATACCGAACTTCATGCCGGTTTCGGTATCCTTCAGAAGCATCTTGTAGAAACCGTACAAAGTGTAGGTGTAGGCGTTTGCCCAGCTGGTGTTCTTGCTGGACTTGCGCATGCCGTCACGGTTCCATGCCATCCAACCGCCGTTAAAGAAGCCTGTAGTGCTTTCCTGCTGAACGCCAATAGTCTTGTCTTCTACGGCGTCGTTCAGGTAGTCCATCTTGCCGGTCTTTTCATAAGTGGCGTAATGGAGGGCGATTGCTGCAATGGCTAGGTCATCATGGGATTCGTTGTTGCCGTTGTATGCGGGGCTGGACCAGCCGTCAGCGATAGTATTGTACTTATAGGGCTTGCCGCCATCGTATGTTCCCGGTCCAAGGCTCTTTTCCTTGAGTTTCAGGTTCTTGGCGAAGTCGTACATCTTCTCTGCTACGATCAAGCAGCTATCAGCAAAAGCCTTGTCGTAGGTGGCGTAGTCCTTACTCAGGATAGCAAGACCTGCGGCAATCTGGCCGGAAATATTGGAACCGAGTTCGCCAAGACGGATATCGCGTTCGTGAGGGCCGCCGCGACCGGTCAAGGTTGTGGGAAGTGCGTCCTGATTTTCCGGACGGCCCCACCAACCATGGTCTGCACCAAAGTTACCTACGGAAACAGCCATGTTGTCGATGATTCCATCTGCAAAACGGTAGGCTCTCATGAAGAAGTCTGCACCGTGCTTTGCTTCACGAAGAATGTCGGGAACACCGTCTGTATTTACGGTTTCGCCCATGTTGTAGGCGTAATGGTCTTCGTCACGGTCCGGGTTACTTGCTGCCATAACCGCAAGGACCATAAAGGCGTAGGCCTGAGTCTGGGATTCCTTAAGATGGTCACCGCAGTCGTACCAACCGCCCTGCAATGCGCCCTCCTGGCTGGTAAAGCCTGCAACAGCATCTGTTCCGGTTACAAAGGAACCAGCACCATCTTTAACGTGGCTGGGCTTATGGAACCATGATTCGGAGTTTCCGCTTCGGTTGATGCCGTAGAACTTCAAGGTGGCGTCGCGCACCATGGAGTAGACCTTGTCACTAATAATAAAGGTAGAGGAGTACTGCTTTAGAACCTTTACACGGTATCGGGTATCGGGAGCGAGTCCACCAATGTCGGCCAGTTTACCTACGCAAATAGTACCTTCGGGGCCTGTAGTGGAGGCCTTGTAGCGTTCCTTGTCATTCTGGGCTGCATCGGTGCCTGCGATGATTGTCCAGGAGGAGGTGGTTCCCTTGCCAGTGGAGGTAAACTTGCCAGGGCCAGCGACTTCGTTGCCGTTAAGGTCCACGACGGTATAGGTTTCTTCGCACTTTCCGGCAGATACGTAGTAGAACTGCTTTTCGGTATCCTCGGGCAGGTAGCCGGCCTGGTTGATACGAATTCGGCCGATGCGCAGGTTCTGAGCATCACGGAAAGCCTGGTTCAGGGTATCAGGGATGATGCCGTTTGGGGCGAAGTCCGCCGGCTGCTTGATTTTGGGAAGAACGTTATGCTTCTTTTTGTTGGGAATGAAGCTGCTGAAGCTTTCTACGGTACCGCCGTCATCGGTGGCTGCGGTGTCCCAGGTCATGGGCCAAATAGGCCTAATCAGGTCATAAGGAGTGGGCTGCTCCTGTTCAACAGCGAACAAGGCAGTTGCTAAAAACAAAAAAGGTACAGCAAAAAACGGCACAAAGCCTCCTTTTTTAGATAATCCCATACACACGATTCAGAAAATAGTCATTTTATTAAAGCCGGTTTACTTGGTAAGCAAAAAAGTGCAGACTAAATGGGCTTTTTTTTATATATTCCGTTCCATGAAAGTGTTTGGAAAAAATACAATTGCTGCTCGTATGAGCAAAAATAGATTCGGGATTAAAGGACTGGGTGTTGCCTGTGTTGGCGTAGCCGGACTTGCTTTCGGTCTTAGCGCTTGTGGCGACTCGACCAGTGCCGAAGATAATCCTTCTGATTATGTGGTTCCTCTGGAAAGTTCTTCCTCTGTAGAAAACGCTCCCGTGACTCCTGGATCCAGTTCGGAACCTGGTGAAATTGCACAGGTCAGTTCTTCCTCTACGGTGGTCAAGCCGGCATCATCTTCTTCCAAGAAGGTGGAGACGGTCACGTCCGAGGAACAGCTCAACGAGCCTTCCATGATTGTCAATGGCGCCTGTGGTCCCAAGAATCCCATTATTGAAAAGGGTGGCATGGCCACATGGGAATTCTTCCGCGAATCCGGCGACGTATTTGATGCAATTATGGCACCCTATGTCTGGAACTTCATTGAAACGGGCAAGACCCTCAAGGGCAACGGAATGAATTCCGTCAACGTGACCTACGAGGAACCGGGCACTTACACTGCTGTTCTGAACGTTGATGGAACCGAAGTGGCTTGTGAACCTCTTCAGGTTCAGGGAATTCCCGTTGTCGTCAATTCCTGTAAGGCAGACAAAGAAACTGCCAAGGCTGGAGAAACCATTACTTGGACTGTAGATGCTGAATCCGAGGCTGCCATTACCGGTTACGCCTGGACTTCTGCCGATGGTGAAGTTAGCGGCGCAAGTACTTCCGCCACGATGCTTGCAACTTCAGAAATGCATAAGAAGAGCGTTTCTGTTGTGGTTGCCGTTACCAATGACGACAAGACCACGCAGACTTACACTTGTCAGGGTGTTACCGTTTTGGATCCAGAGTCTGTGGATATGGTTCTTGGTCTTGGCAACATCAATAGCTCCGATTTCGAATACAAGGATGGCTTGGTCAACGTTGAAGAAGATGCTATGATTCCGGCAAGTACTCCGTTGACAATCCAGATTCCTGCTGGCGCCAAGTCCGGATGCACCGTTGGCTGCAAACCCAGAAATAGCGGTGACTACATGAGTACAACCGTAACCTGGGACGATGAGGAATTGACTAACTTCGCTTACTTCTCTCCCGCAGGATGCGCTGCTGGCAAGAAGTACTCCGTTTCTTCGACGGCTCAGTTGGTTTGTGTGGTAAACGCTCAGTAGTCGTTGAAGCCGAAGTAGCGCAATGTTGTTTAGAGGGCCCGGTTCCATTGGAACCGGGTCTTCTTTTTTTTTACGAAAAAGACTCCTGCCTTTGGCCAGAGTCCTTTCTTATGAAAGCGAATGTTACTGGAGGGAAATTCTCCGAAGAATTACACGAACGGTCCTAAAAAACAAAACCCCGCTTTGAAGCGGGGCTTTGTTTGAGAGCGAGTGTTACTGGAGGCTTCTTCAACCGAACGATTTACACGAGCGGTCCTGAAAAAGCAAAAAAGCCCGCTGTGCGGGCTCTTTTGCAGGGGCGATTTCAAGGGGGGCGTTAGCCCTCCTTTGTCTCTTTATTAGTCCTTGCCGGTGAAGATAATCAGGAGCACGGAAGCAACGAATGCTGCAGACACGATCAGGAATTCCCACGGGTTTTCCATGACGGAGGTCTTTGCTGCGCCCATGGATTCGTTTTCCATCTTGGCGCGTTCTTCGGCTTCTGCCTTAGCCTGAGCTTCGGCTGCCTTCTTTTCTTCTTCAGCCTTTGCGAGAGCAGCGCTGTCTACCGGTGCATCTTCAGCCTTGGCTTCCAGAACTTCTGCCTTGGCAGTGTCGGCGGGAGCGGCTTCGGCGGCTGCTGCTTCAGCAGGAGCGGCGGCGGAGTCGGCAGGAGCAGCAGCGGCTTCAGCGGCCGGTGCGGCTTCGGCAGGAGCGGCAGCGGAATCAGCAGCTACGGCAGCGGGTGCTTCAGCGACCGGTGCAGCTTCTGCAGCGGGAGCGGCTTCGGCAGCCGGTGCGGCTTCAGCCTTCGGAGCTTCGGCGGCTGCGGGAGCGGCAGCTTCAGCCGGAGCAGCGGCAGGAGCCGGAGCAGCAGCTTCAGCCTTGGGAGCTTCAGCAGCCGGTGCGGCGGCAGGTGCGGGAGCTGCGGCAGGTGCAGCTGCGGGAGCGGCTGCTTCTGCTGCGAAAGTCATTGCGGAGGCAAGCATAGTTGCCAGCATGAGATTCTTCATCTTCATAGTATTCCTCTTTGATTTAAAACTTTAACTGCCAAAAAATAATTCTTCTTTTGGTGATTTGTTAACAAAAATTAGAAAAAGTTGCAAAAAATCCGGGAAAATGTGTGTTTTGTCGGCTTATTTGGCATTTGGAGGGGTGGCGGAAGACGTTTAGGTGCCTCCGGCGACCAGGGGAAGCCGTCTGGACGTGTTGGTTCGGATGGAGGCTCCGTTAAAAACGGCTGCAGCCAGGGGAGGGCGCTCCCCTTTTTCCCTATATTTTTATGTAATTTTGCCCATGTAACTTTAACCCTACGGGTAATTACGAATTATAAAGTATGAATTATGAGAAGAATAATCGCGGCTATGCCGCCTGGTTAGATCTTGTGATTCATAACTCGTAATTTATAATTGCCGATTTCAAGAGGCTCATATGGAATTCAAGTACGAAGCCACCGTGCAGCACACCGGTGATACCACTGAATATGTCAATCTCGGCAAGGAAGGCGTTTCCGTCGCCGAATTCGAAGGCAAGAAGATCCTGAAGGTTGAGAAGAGTGCCCTCACCAAGATCGCCCAGGCCGCTTTCGAAGAAGTCAGCTTCCGCCTTCGCCCGGCTCATACCGCCAAGGTGGCTAAGATCCTCCAGGATCCCGAAGCTTCCGACAACGACAAGTTCGTGGCTCTTACCCTCCTGAAGAACGCATGCGTTGCCGCCAAGGGCGTGCTCCCGTTCTGCCAGGACACCGGTACCGCCATCTGCGTTGCCCACAAGGGCCAGCAGGTCTGGACTGGCTGCGATGACTTCGAGGCAATTTCCGAAGGTATCTTCAACGCTTACACCACCAAGAACCTCCGCTACAGCCAGATCGCTCCTCTGACCATGTACGAAGAAAAGAACACCGCCTGCAACCTCCCGGCTCAGATTGACATCCACGCCGAAGAAGGTGCCGACATGAAGTTCCTCTTCGTTGCCAAGGGCGGTGGCTCTGCCAACAAGACTTACTACTGGCCCATGACCAAGGCCCTCCTCACCCCGAAGAACCTTGAAAAGTTCATCTCCGAAAAGGTGAAGACCTTGGGTACTGCTGCTTGCCCGCCGTACCACCTGGCTATCGTCATCGGCGGTACTTCTGCTGAAATGAACACCCACACCGTTAAGCTTGCTAGCTGCGGTTACTACGATGACCTTCCGACTACCGGTTCCGAAGGCGGCCGTATGTTCCGCGACGTGGAAATGGAAGAAAAGGTTCTCCACATCTGCCAGAAGACTGGCATCGGCGCACAGTTCGGCGGTAAGTACCTGGTTCACGACGTTCGCGTGATCCGCTGCCCGCGTCACGCTGCAAGCTGCCCGGTTTCCATCGGCGTTTCTTGCTCCGCTGACCGTAACATCAAGGCTAAGATCGACGAAAACGGCCTCTGGCTCGAAAAGATGGAACACAATCCGGAACAGTACCTGCCCAAGGGCGAAGCTGTGAAGATCGCTGATCCTGTGGAAATCGATCTGGACCGCCCCATGAAGGATGTCTGCGCAGACCTGACCAAGTATCCGGTTGCAACCCGCCTGAACTTGAAGGGTACCATGATCGTGGCTCGCGATATGGCTCACGCAAAGATTGCTGAAATCTTCGACAAGCAGGAAGCTGGCCAGGAACTGACCGATGTAGAAAAGAAGGTTCTGGAAGTTGTTTCCAACCATCCGATCTACTACGCCGGCCCGGCCAAGACTCCGGAAGGCATGCCCACCGGTTCCTTCGGTCCTACCACTGCTGGCCGTATGGACCCCTACGTGATGCGCTTCCAGAGCAAGGGTGCCTCCATGATCATGGTGGCTAAGGGTAACCGTTCTCAGGACGTTACCGACGCTTGCCAGAAGTTTGGCGGCTTCTACCTGGGCTCCATCGGCGGTCCGGCTGCAATCCTCGCTGAACAGAACATCCTGTCCAACGACATCGTGGCCTTCCCGGAACTGGGCATGGAAGCAATTCGCAAGATCACTATCAAGAATTTCCCCGCCTTTATCTTGGTCGACGATAAGGGTAATGATTTCTTTAAGGGCTTGCTGTAATTGATGACGCGCGAAAGCGCGGTGTCATCCTGAGCGGAGTGCCGCAGGCACGAAGTCGAAGGATCTGGCAGTACTGCTGGATGCTCGGTCATAGCCGAACATGACAATCAAAAAATTAACCCCGTCGGTTCGCATCTGCGCCGGCGGGGTGTTTTACGTAAAAAAGATTGCTAAATCACTTTCTCGGTTACAACCCGCCATTCGCCGGGCTGCAAATTGCCAAGAGGAATGTTGCCTATTTTTACGCGGACGAGGCGAAGGGTAGGGAAGCCCACGGCGGCTGTCATGTGACGGACCTGGCGATTCTTGCCTTCGATCAAAGTCAGTTCCACCCAGCTGGTGGGAATGTTTGCGCGGAAACGGACTGGCGGATTGCGGTCCCAGATCCAATCGGGGGTGGGTACGATTCGCGCGCGGCAGGGCTTTGTGTGATACCCCTTGATGTCCACGCCTTTGCAGAGCTTTCGAACAGCTTCTTCGGTAATTTGTCCGTCAACCTGCGCCAGGTATGTTCGCGGGTGCTCGAACTTTGGGTCCAGCAGTTTCTTGATGAGTTTGCCGTTGTCTGTAAGCAGCAAGGCGCCTTCGCTGTCGTGGTCCAGACGGCCCGCGGCGTACACCCCCGGCGGAAAGCCGAACGTATCCAGAGCAGGGTGACCCGACTCCGGCGTAAACTGGCTTAAGACGCCAAAAGGCTTGTTGAATAAGATGACTGTGGACATAGGAACTTTACTTGAAAAATAGAAACTATTTTCGCAAAAAGACCTGCTCTGCAGTTGCAGAACAGGTCCTTTGGTTTTCGGTTTTGGTTCTATTATCGAATGCCTACCATTTGGGTTTTCTTGCCGATTCTCACGATGTAGCTACCAGAGCGGGGGAGAATCGTTTTAAAATCGTTGCTGTGTACAAAACCGCTGGTAATCAGGCGCCCTTGCATGTCCATGATGCTGATTGTCTTAAAGGAGGCCCCGTTGATGTGAAGCTCACGACCGTTTGTGGTTACTTTGAACTGGTTGGACCCGGCGAATCCTGCGATGGCTTGGCTTTCGTCGTTGTCTTCGGAATCAGCGATATCTGCTACGCTGGAAGAAGACGGTTCGCTGGTTTCGCTGCTGCTGGAAATGGAAGGAATGCTGGAAGAGCTGCTGGATTCTGTGACATTGGAGGAACTGCTTGCAGGCTTATTCTCGCTACTGGAGGAAACCGGTTCGACGCTGCTGGAGGAAACGGCGGGAGTGCTGCCCGCTGCAGTGACGGTGAAGGTTCCGCTCTTGCTTGTGTTGCTACTGCCGCCCGTGGTGGTGAGAGTCCACTTGTAAGCCTTGGCTTCGGCCGTTGCAGAAACGGTGCCGGAAATGTAGAAGTCGGAACCCTTCAGGGTGCCTGTGACGCCTGCGGGCAGACCGCTGATTGTTGCGCCGGTGGCGCCTGCAATGGTAAAGTAGAGTTCGTCGATGGCGCTGCCTGCAGCAACTGTCTGATTGGAGCTGCCGGCGCCGTGCTTGGTGAGGCTTGCGGAGCCTGCTGCGACGGAACTGCTGGAACTTGCAACGCTGCTGCTGGATTTGGCGGAACTAGAACTTGCCGGCTTCACGCTGCTGGATGATGCCGGAGTTACCTGGCTAGAGGAACTTGCCGGGGTAACGGTGCCGTTGGAACCGGGATCGGGCAAAGTGGCGCCTGCATAAAGTTTAATGGAATCGCGAAGGGCGTAGGCCTTTGCCTGGGTGCTGACGTCGGTAAGGCTCATTGAGTAGCTAGGCTTGAAGGCTGTGCCCGTGCCGGCTTCCTTCTTTTTCACGTTTTCTTCGTAGTTGTTGATCATCTGGGCGGCGGTAATGGCGCCGTCGCTAGTGTACAGGTCGAGAGCCTTCTGCACGTTCAGGAAAACATTGTTTTCGATGCGGATGTCTGCTTCGATGGCCGCACGGACGCAGTAGCTGGTGTTCTTGCTGTCAAAAAGGTTGTTTGCCACATGGACCTTGCCGAAGCGTACGCGGGGCATGCGTTCCACAACGCCGTCTGCCCACCAGGTGTGATGGAAAGTGACGTTGAGGTGGCCGCGGTCAGAAGTCTTTGTCTTGCTGTTGCCAATGAGGTTGGAAAACTGATGGCCAGTGCTCTTGCTGGTGTAGCTGAACTTGGTCCAGGAGATGGTAACGTAGTCGGATGCGTTGGTAATGTCCAAGTTGCCGTCGTGGCCGTCATAAATATCTACGTGGTCGATCCACACATTCTTGGATTCGTGATTCACCTGGAGGCAGTCTTCGTCATCGTCATCATGGGCGCCGATGCCTTGGAATTTCAGGTTGCGGATAATGACGTTCTTGGAACCGGAAAGCTTCATGGCGCTGCCGGTAGTGGGCTGAGTAATGACCGCGCCCTGGTAACCATAGATGGTGACGTTGCTGCCCACGTTGATGGGGCCGGCGTAGGTGCCCGGCTTTACGTAGATAATCTTGTTGCCTGCGGAGGCGTACTTTGCCAAGTCGGCGGCGTTACTCACGGTAACTTCGCTGTATCCCTTGCCACCGGTGGTGCCGCCGTTCTGGGTGGCGAAACCGGTCATTGGAAAGTCCGGAGAGGTGACTGCCATGGCGGCGGTGGCGAGGCCGAATGCGACGGCTGCGATAAGTTTAGAATTCATACCCAAAAATCCCTTTTGTTTTACACCAATGAATTTTGAGATTGCGCAGATGAATTTTGCGTCGCTTGTTATGATGTTCTCAAAATTCTATACATAATTTACATTGAAAAATTTAAAAAGTCAACATAAATACAAGTAAAAATGTAAAATATATTGAAACAAACGTTTTGAATTGAGGGGAATTGTTCTCAAAATTAATCAAATTGTTCTCAAAAAGAAAAATCCCCGCGCGCGGCGGGGATTTTCCAAAATCTGCCGCCTTGCGCGGGGATTTTCCAAAGTTTGTCAAAAAGAATTTGTTGTTACAAAGCCTGGTAAATATTAAAAATGGCGAGAATCTTTCCGATGATGGCGGGGATGCCTGGGCAAAGGAAGCAAAGAATCACGCGGGTAACACGGTTCTTCCACCAGCGCTTTACCTGCCAGATGTCGTCGCTTAAGGTTTCCATTTCAGATACGCGGGGCGGGCGCATGTAGACCTGGGTTAGGGCGGTAAAGAAACCGACGCCGATAAGCGGTGTAAGTCCTGTGAAGGGGGCGGTTACAAGAGCCACTAGGATTGTCAGCGGGTGACCGCCTGCGATGATTGTGCCCAGCATGGCGCCGCCGCCAGTAAGCATGGCCCACTGAAGGCTGAGTTCGCCGGCCTTTTCGGCGCCGGCGTGGATGCCTACGGCGATGATACTTGCAATGATGGCGATGGGAATGGCCCAGCCGATAATCTTCCAAATGGGTGCGCTCTTGGGAATTACGCAGATGCTCTCTTCAGAAGGGAGCTCCTTGTTGTCTTCGATAATGCTTGCGATACCGCGCATGTGGCCGGCGCCAATGACGGCGATGATCTTCTTGCCAGGGGCGTTCTTGATCTTGCTTGCCAGATACTGGTCGCGTTCGTCGATAAGGACCTGCTTGACTTCGGGGAAAGTCTTGCCGAACTCCTGCATCATGCCGTTTAAGGCGTCCTGTTCCTTGATCTTGGCCAGTTCTTCTTCGCTGACCTCGGTCTTGTCGAAAATGCTTGCGAAAAGTCCGCCCAGAAGGTTCAACTTGCGGTACCAGGGAGTGCATGCCCAGGTGCGGCGCAAAGTGATCTTGATGTCGCGGTCTGCCAGCACCAGTTCGTGCCCGGCGGCTTCGGCGACGTCTACGGCTTCCTTCAACTCGGAACCGGGCTTGACTCCGGTCTGGGAGCCCATACGCTTTTGGTAGGAGCCCAGAACCAGATTGGCGATAAGGGTTCCCAGCTGCTTGTTCTTGATAACTTGGCGAAGGTCGGTCTTTTTCCAGCTGTCGGGGTCCTTGATGGACTTTAGTCGGCCCTGGTCCAGCTCTACGCAGACTGTGTCCGGCGATTCTTTTTCGATGGTTTCGCGAACCAGGTCCTTGGATGCCTGGGAAATATGTGCGGTGCCAATAAGGATGATTTCTCGATCGCCGTTGTTTATTCTGTAAATATCTGCGTTTTCGCTCATAGGGCGTAATGTAGTAAAAGTCCTTGTATTTTGTTGAAAATAATGCTTGTAACTCAGTTTAGGACAGCATGTTACGTAAAAAATTCGCGGTTAGTGGCCATTTTGGGCTAAAAATGTTTATATTTAGGCGGGATTTAGAATTTTTTCGGAGGTCAAGTTCCTATGAAAAAGCTTTTGGTGTGTCTTTCTCTCGCTGCTATGGCCCTTACTGGTTGTGGTGGTACCCGTTCCGACGATCCCGAGGCATTGGATAATGCCTTGGTGGCTTTCACTTCTTGCGTGCAGGGGTCTCGCTGGCAGGAAGCTCTGGAGTACGTGACTCCGGACGAAGCTAACGCAATCGCCACTTCCGATGGTTATGAGTTCAAGGAAGAATATATGCTGGCAGCACGTCGTCTGCCCCTCTCGACTCTCCGTAAGGCTGGCCTCGAAGTTGACGGTAGGGGCCGTCTGGTCGGTATCAAGGAAGCTATGGACGAAGCTAACGGTCGTAGCGTCATGTCTGCAGAACAGGCCAAGGTCGGTACCAACCTGAAGCAGATGGAAGATGAACGTATCAAGCGCCGTCTCGAAGAAGGCCAGCGTGTTATGCAGGAAGAAGCAAACGCTGCTAACCAGGAACAGGAAGAAATCGTTTACTCCAACAAGCTGACCGAAGAAGAAAAGCGTAAGTACGGCAGCACTGGTGAACTTCGCGCCGCCGAAGAATACCAGGATGAAAACACCCAGCAGGCTGAAGAAGAACTCTACAGCGGCGACTACGAAAATCCGTAATCGCAGGGTTGTGTAATTTAAGAAGCGGGTCCTTGACCCGCTTTTTTTGTTGCCATGGGGTCGGGTTGACCGGCTATCTTGAATAGCGAAGAAGCATTTTTCTATTTTAGCGTTTATAGATGAACTCTCGAATCCTTGACATTGCTGTGCTCCTTGGGAGTCTGCTTCTGTGCGCTTGCGGCGACATGGGGCCAAACCCTGCCGCCGATGGTGCTCGTTTTAGCAGGTCTTTTCGTTACTATTACGTAGAGGAGTGCCGCTACGATCGTTTTGGAACCTATGACTGCAGTCGGGCTGCCGCGGTCAGTCCGTCCTATTATGCCAGTCTGCGAATCGATTCCGATGGCATGGCGACCCTTCGTCTGGATGGCTCCAGCTACTACTACTTCGAGTCCGAGTACGACGAGGGGCGTGACGATTATGGTGGAGGCTTCTACCAGTTCTACGAGAACGATGGGGAAGTCACTTTGTACAAGGACGGGTCCGAATTGATTTTCTGGAACACTTGGGACAATACGGCCACGGTTTACTCATACGACCTTCCGTATTAATTTCACCCTTCATTTTTCATCCTTCACACTTCACCCTTCATTCGTAATTACTACATTTGTCCCCACTTATGAGTAATTCTGAAAATTTTGTGATCGCCCTGGACGGCGGTAGCGGCACCGGTAAGAGCACCACGGCAAAGATTATTGCCAAGAAACTGGGCATTACCTACCTGGATACAGGTTCTATGTACCGCGCAGTGACCTTTGCGGCTCTCGAAAAGGGAATCCCTGCAGAAGAAGGTCCTGCCATGGACGAATTGCTCAAGAATCTAAAGCTTAGCTTTGACTCTGAAAACCACATTCTCATCGACGGCGTTTCCTACGAATCCGACATTCGCGGTATGCGCGTTTCTTCTAACGTGAGCATCTACTGCGCCCTGCCGTCTGTCCGTAAGGCCATGACCGAGAAACAGCGCGAAATCGGTGCTGTTTCCAGTTGCATTCTGGATGGCCGTGACATCGGTACCGTGGTTTTCCCCAACGCCAAGTACAAGTTTTTCCTCGTTACGGACGTGAAGGTCCGCGCCGAACGTCGCCTCAAGGAACTCCTTGAACGTGGCGAAAAGGTTACCTACGAGGAGGTTCTGGAGAACCTGACCGAACGTGACCGTCTGGACTCCTCCAGAGCTACGGCCCCTCTCAAGAAGGCCGATGATGCTATTGAAATTGACACTACACAAACCTCAATTGAACAACAGGTTCAGAAGATTCTCGACTACGTAGGTGTAGTGGCGTAGCTTGAATTTTTTGATCCACAACCAAAAACAAACTAATATGGCAAATAATCTCAAATTCGGTTCCCAGGCAGACCTCGACGAAATCCTCGCTGCAGAAGCAGAATGCGGCGCAGACTTCCGCAAGGCTAACGCTGACGTATATGCTGGCATGGACTGCCTCGAACAGGGCAAGCTGGTTGTCGGTAAGATCAGCCAGGTCAACGAACAGGAAGTTCTCGTTGACGTTAACTACAAGTCCGAAGGCGTGATCGATCGCGCAGAATTCAAGGACTCTGATTCCCTGGACCTCGGTTCCGAAATCGAAGTTTTTGTTGAAAAGCTGGAAGATGAAGACGGCCGTCTCATCCTCAGCAAGCAGAAGGCTGACTTCGTTCGCGTATGGGATCGCATCCATGCTGCATTCGAAAACAACGAAGTTGTCCGCGGTACCCTCACCAAGCGCATCAAGGGCGGCGTAGTTGTCGACCTCTTCGGTATCGATGCCTTCTTGCCGGGTTCCCAGATCGACCTCCGTCAGATCCCGGACATCAACGCCCTCATCGGTCAGGACTTTGACCTCAAGGTTATCAAGGTTAACAAGGCTCGTCGTAACATCGTCGTTTCTCGCCGTGTTGTTCTCGAAGAAGAACGCAACAAGCAGCGTGGCGACGTTCTCGAAACCCTCGAAAAGAACCAGGTTCGCAAGGGTATCGTCAAGAACATCACCGACTTCGGTGCATTCATTGACCTCGGCGGCGTAGATGGCCTCCTCCACATCACCGACATGAGCTACAAGCGCATCAACCACCCCACCGAAATGGTCCAGCTCGGCCAGGAAGTGGAAGTCATGGTGCTCGACTTCAACGACAAGAAGGAACGTATCTCTCTCGGCATGAAGCAGCTTAAGCCGCATCCCTGGAAGGATATCGCTGAACGTTATCCGGAAGGCGCAATCGTTAAGGGTAAGGTTGTTTCCATCACTGATTACGGTGCATTCATCGAACTGGATTCCGGCGTTGAAGGCCTCATCCACGTTTCCGAAATGTCCTGGACTCAGCACGTTAAGCATCCGTCCAAGATCCTCACCGTTGGTCAGGAAGTTGAAGCTGTCGTTCTCAAGGTCGAAGAAGAAGCTGAACGCATCTCTCTCGGCATGAAGCAGCTCGAATCTGATCCGTGGGATTCCATCGAAACCGAACTTCCCCCGGGCGCACGCGTTGTTGGTGAAATCCGCAACATTGCTTCCTTCGGCGCATTCGTCGAAATCAAGGAAGGTGTTGATGGCCTCATCCACGTTTCCGACATGTCCTGGACCAAGAAGATCACCCATCCGAACGAAATGGTCAAGAAGGGTGACAAGGTTGAATGCGTCGTTCTCGCTGTCGATAAGGAAAAGCGTCGCATTTCCCTCTCCATGAAGCACCTCTCCGAAGATCCGTGGGATTCCATCGATTCCACCTACCCGGTTGATGCTGAAGTGAAGGGCCAGATCGTTCGTATGCTCGACCGCGGCGTTGTCGTCGAACTCGGTGAAGGCATCGAAGGTTTCATCCCCGTTTCCAAGCTCACTGCTGAATACATCAAGGTTCCTGCCGATGCATTCAAGGTTGGTGACGAAGTTCCGGCCGTTGTTACCGAAATCGATCAGAACAACCGTAAGATCTACCTCTCTGTGGTTGACTACTTCAAGAACCGTGAATCCGCTGAGCTGAAGGCTTGGATGGACTCTCACAAGCCGGGCGAAAACGGCACCACCATTGGTGACGCAGCTCCCAAGGCTAAGAAGGCCAAGAAGGAAGAAGCATAGTCGTTCGTAAGGCGAACGTCGCACCCAAGCTAGCTTGGGTATGACCGAGCCGAAGAATGACGCACGACGAAGTCGTGCCATTGTAGTGAGCTATGAGGTGTGAGCCGTGAGCGGCTGGCTAAAACTGACTGCTCATGGCTGATTACTCAATGCTAAAAAAGGAATCCCGTGGTTAACGCCACGGGGTTTCTTTTTTTATTTTTCCACATATGGAAAAGAGAATCAAGGAACTGGATGTACTCCGTGTTGTGGCCATGCTGTTTGTGGTGACATACCACTTTGGCTGTGATTATGGTGCCAGGGAAATTCCTTTTTTCAATCTGTTCTGTACAACCCCCAATTATGACTTTGGAAATATTGCGGTAACAATCTTCCTTGTTCTTTCTGGTGGGTTGCTTTATAAGAAGTACGGGAAATTTTTTGATGGAACAGGCTCTGTATCCTTGAAGGTTTTTTACTTGAAACGGGCCAGGTCCATTTATCCGCCTTTCTGGATTTTCAATCTCTACATTGTCCTTAGCATGGCCCGCCATTTCGTTTCGGATGGTTCGCCTTTCTATGCGGGAAATCCTGCGAAGCTATTGCTTACGGTGTTCGGCTTTGATGGAATCGCCCAGCGCCTGGGTTACGAAACCTACTTCTTCTGTGGCGAGTGGTTTGTTGGCGCCATTGTTGTTCTTTACCTGCTGTTTCCGCTGTTGGCAAGAATTTACCAAAAGGCTCCCGTGGTCTTGATGCTTGCGTTGGTTGTTCTGTATGGCCTTCAGTTCCTCCTGCTTGGCGAAAGCCTTTCTCTGATTTGTATTTCTCCCGTTACCTGGGTGTTCAAGTTCTGTCTTGGCTTTGTCATCTTTGATCGTCTTGACGCTCTTAGAAATTGGCGCTTGGCGCTCGGTGCCCTGGCGTTGCTGCTGGCGCTGACCTTCGTTGACGTCCCCGGAATCCTGAATGAAGATTGCCTAGGGACGGTGGCGGCACTGGCCTGGTTTGTGGTGGTGTTTTACTGTTCTCCTTGGCTGTTGAAGTTCTCTGCAGTGGAATGGGTTGTGGCAAAGTTGGCTGTTCTTTCCTATTGCGTCTTCCTGGTTCAGCATGTGGTTATTTCCTGGAGCCAGATTGGATTTGTTAAGATTTTTGAAAAGATGCAGTGGCACTATTCCTCCTTGGTTACGCTTGTTCTCCTGATTGTTACCGTGGGAGTCATTGTTGCTGTTTCCTGGATTCTGAATATGCTGTCCAGTAAGGTGATTGGATTACTTGACCGCAAGTAGTTTTTCTATCTTGGATAATATGAACCTGAAAGGCAAAAAGATTCTCCTTGGTGTGTCTGGCGGTATTGCCGCCTACAAGTCCTGCGAACTTTTGCGATTGCTGCAAAAGAAGGGCGCCGAGGTTCGTGTTTGCATGACCGAGGCCGCTACCCAGTTTGTGGCGCCTCTGACTTTTGCTTCCTTGAGCAAGTGCCCGGTGTACCTGAAGAACGGTGCTCCCGAGGCTAGACCCTTTCAGCATATCGATTTTCCCCGATGGGCCGATTTGTACCTGGTGGTGCCTGCCACAGCCAATGTGATAGGCAAGTTCGCCTTCGGAATCGCCGACGATCCGGTAAGTCTTTGCTTTATGAGCTGCGATTGCCCGCGCTTTGTGGCGCCTGCCATGAATGTGGCCATGTATAATTCTCCTGCGGTAAAGCGTAATCTTGAAATGCTCCGCGGTTTTGAAATGACCCATGTGCTGGAATCTCCTGCGGGTTTCTTGGCTTGTGGCGAAGTGGGGCAGGGAAGGCTTTTGGAACCTGCGCAGATTGTTGAATATCTTGAAGAGTGTAAAGCGGAAAGCTTAAAGGTTAAAGGTTCCCGAGTTGAATCGCATTCTTTGCCCGAGGATACAATCGAAAAGAACGGTCGCCGCGTCCTCATCACTGCAGGCCGTACTGAAGAGGCTATCGATCCGGTCCGCTATATTTCCAACTGCAGCAGCGGAAAGACCGCTGTAGCCCTGTCTGCGGTATTCCTTGCCAACGGTTACGACGTAGAAGTTGTGGCTGGCCCTATGGAGGCCAAGTTCCCCGGTGGAGTCAAGGTGACGAAGGTGCGCAGCGCTTGCCAGATGCACGATGCCGTTTTGGAACGTCAGCCCGATGTCGATGTCCTTGTGCACTGTGCTGCGGTCGCTGATTACCGCCCGGCAAATCCTGCCGGCGAAAAAATCAAGGACAGCCGCAGTCAACTGACAATCGAGCTTGTGCCCAATCCAAACATCTTGAGGGATTGTTCCGCAGCTCGACGCATGGCCCGAGAAAATCAAGACGTAAATCAGCAGGCTCGCCTGGCGAACCAGATCATTATTGGGTTTGCCTTGGAAACAGACCATTTCGAAGAACATGCTGCAGAAAAGTTCCAGAAGTCCGGCGCCGACGCCCTTCTGTTGAATGCTCCCGTGGCAAGTGACAGCGGTTTTGGCTTTGACAATGTCCGTTACACCTTGGTAGAACACGGTAAGCCCATCGCCCCTATGGAGATGGGCAGCAAGATTTCTCTGGCAGAAACCATCGTTCGCTTTTGCTCTAAGTAGAGGTTCCTGATGTCCGACGAATACAACTTTAGTGAACTTCGAAACTATCTGGAAGGCCAGATTGACTTGGGCGATGCCGAACTGTATCTTGATGAGCCCTGGTCTCCTCCGGTAAAGCGTGCTGCGGCTCCTGCAGCCATGTCCGCCCCCGCGATTCCTCGTCCGGCACCTCGTGTTATTCCGCCCCGTCCGGCGGCCAGTTCTTCCGTGGGCGCCTCCTTGAATCCGCCTCCTCCTATGCCGGCGCCGTCTGCGGCTCCGCAGTCTGCAAATCCGCAGGATATTGTTTTCGAGGATCTGTTCGGTTCTCCGTCTGCACCGCCAACTATGTCGGCTCCTGCAGCAGAGCCTTCTCAGGTCCTGCAGCCTATGGCAAGGGCTGTAAGCAATGCTGCCTACATGTCTGCCGATTCTCTGGATGTCTTCTTTGACACCGTCAAGTCTGAAACAATCTATGCTAAGGAAGCCTCCCTGGCGAAGTACCTCGGTCCAGCCAAGCCCCGTCTCTTGCTGCTTTTGCCTGCAGTAAAGCCGGGCGAAAATCCCGAAGCATTCTTTAGCAGTCCTGTTGGCGAAATGCTTGTTCGTTTGTTTGCAAACCTGGGCTATACTCAGGACCAAATGGGCGTTACCTATTTCTTCAAGTCCACGGATCGTCCGATAGCTCCGTTGATGGCTACTGCCCTCAAGAAGATGCTGACCAAGGAACTTTCTTTGATTTCTCCCGAAGTCATGGTGACCTTTGGCGTACCGCTGTTCCAGAATCTCTTTGGCAGGGCGAAGAATTTTGACGATCTTGCCGGTACGGATTTGGAAGTGGGCGGCATCAAGACCTGCTCTCTCATAGATCCCTACGCCATGGTCAATGACAAACAGATGAAGTGGCTTACCTGGAAGGTGCACATTCCTCGTAGCACTTATTTTACGGTCAAACAGTAAAAACGCCCTAGAATAGCGAATATGGGAGACCCTGTGAAAACGGGGTCTTTTTCATAAATTATATTTCCCTCGGATATTTATATATGGCAGATTTCGATAATCAGAATACGTATGAAGGTCGTCAGGTCCCTATGGACCTTGATGCCGAGCGTTGCTTGCTTGGCAGCATTTTGCGAGATCCTGAGGTCATGGGCGAAGCCATCATGGTCATCAAGGATGAATCCTTCTTCTATTTGGAGAAACACCAGCTGGTGTGGACCGCCCTTTGTAACCTAAATAGGTCGGTAACTCCCATTGACTTGGTAACCCTTGCCTCCGAACTGGAGTCCATGGGCAAGTTGACCCTGGTGGGAGGACGAGAATACTTGTTCGAGTTGATGGAATCCGTGGCGTCGTCTGCGAATACCAGTTGGCATATCGAGCTACTTCGCAAAAAGGCATCGCTTCGAAAGCTGATCAAGATGTCTTCGTCCATCATCAAGAATGCGATGGATTCTGCTGCGGCTCCCGACGAAGTCCTGCAAGATGCAGAAAGGGATATTTTCGCCATTGCCGATGACCAGGTTCGCGACTCCCTCAAGCCAATCAACCAGTTTGTGAATCCCTTGTTGGAGCGTTTGAATAACCGCAAGGATGGCATTACCGGTATCCGTACCGGCATTACGGAATTGGATGAACTGACCAACGGCTTGCAAAAGTCCGACCTGATTATTTTGGCTGCTCGTCCTGGTGTGGGTAAGACTTCTTTCGCCTTGACCATTGCTGCCAATGCGGCTATCAACTTTAACCAGAATGTGGCCTTCTTTAGCTTGGAAATGGATGGTGTCCAGTTGGCTCAGCGTCTGCTGAGTTCCCAGGCCCAGATCGACCAGAGTAGGCTTCGCAATGGTCGCCTGAATTCCGAGGAAAAGAAACGAATCATTGCTGCCGTAACCCCCATTAGCCAGGCTCCGTTATACGTAGATGACAATGCCGACCTTGGCATTATGGAACTGATGAGCAAGGCTCGCCAGCTTAAGCGTAAGGGAAAGCTGGACCTTTTGATTATTGACTACCTGCAGTTGATGAAAACCGGTAAGGAAGAAAACCGAGCCGTGGCCATCGGTGCGATTTCCCGTGGTCTTAAGATTCTGGCCAAGGAAATGCAGATTCCTGTTATTGCCCTGGCTCAGCTTTCCCGTAAGGTGGAAGAAAAGGGCCGTGAGCGCCCGCAGCTTTCCGACCTTCGTGAATCTGGTTCTATCGAACAGGACGCCGACATGGTGTGGTTTGTAGAACGTAAGTTCGTGCAGACCCACAGGGATGAAGACCGTAACTCTGCTGAACTGATTGTTGCAAAGCATCGTAATGGTTCTGTGAAGGACATTTCCATGACCTTCATTCCGGAATACACAACCTTCTATGACGCAGCACCGGAGGGTGAGGGTGGGGAAGGTGAAGCCTATGCCTACGACGGTGGTGCTGATATGGGCCCCGCGGATTTTGCAGACTTTTAAGGAGTTTTAAGTTATGTCTTTCTTCTTACGCCCATTTGCTTGGATCGGTGAAATCATTGTCACCGGTATTTCCAACATTGGCGAAGTGGTTTGCATTTTGCTGAGCACCCTTAAGCAGCTGCGCTATATCCACAAGAATCCGGACCTTATTGTTAAGCAGATGATTTCTATCGGCGTGTCATCTCTGCCCCTGCTCTTTGTGACATCCATTTTTACCGGCATGGTGGCTACGGTTTGCGCCGAGTTCGAATTCCATAACCTGGTTGCAGACAAGTTTGTTGGTACCGCTGCATGTAAGATGGTGCTGATTGAACTTGGCCCCCTGCTTACGGCTATCGTGCTGTCCGGTCGAGTTGGCAGTGCCATTGCAGCAGAACTTGGGTCCATGAAGGAAAAGGAAGAGCTGGCCGCCTATACGGTGTTGGGCCTGGAACCCTATCGTTATCTAGCGTTGCCCCGCTTTGTCGCCTTCATTACCATGATTCCTTGCTTGACCATTATTTCCAATGCCCTGGCTATTATCGGGGGCTGGATCGTCTGCGTTCTTGGCCTGGACATTACGACGTATACCTATGTAACTGGCATGCAGTACCTGTTTGATCCCATGGATCTTTGGTCTGGCGTGCTCAAGTCCTTTGTTTTTGGTACATTGATTTTCTTGTTGGGATATTACCATGGCATTAATGCAAAGGCTGGCGCTAAGGGCGTTGGTGTTGCTACCATGAGCGTGGTGGTTTCCAGTTGCTTGATGATTTTGATTTCTGACTTTGTGGTAGACGCAGTTCTATTCTTCTAGGTAAGCTATGCCAAACGTAAAGATCGACCCGAATGATATTGCCATCCGCCTCAAGGGGCTTAAGAAGTCCTTTGGTCCCCAGAACGTCCTTTGCGATGTGAATCTGGATATCCGCCGTGGCGAAACCATGGTGATTATCGGTAAGTCCGGTGGCGGCAAGTCCGTTATTCTTAAGCACATGATTGGGCTTTTGCAGCCGGATGGTGGTGAAGTGACTGTGGACGGCGTTACCATCAGTACCCCGAAGTTTTTCGACACCCATACCATCCGTCGTAAAATGGGTATGCTGTTCCAGATGGGCGCCCTGTTCGACTCAATGAACACTGGCGAGAACATTGCCTTTGCCCTGCGTGAACATCATCCCGAAATGTCCGAAAAGGCAATCCAGGATGTAGTGACGGAAAAGCTCCAGATGATTAACCTGGTTCCGGAGTTCAGAACCAAGATGCCCTCTGAGTTGTCCGGCGGTATGCGTAAGCGCGTTGCTCTTGCTCGAGCCATTGCCTTGAATCCCGAAATTTTGCTCTACGACGAACCTACAACTGGTCTTGACCCCATTACCAGCGACGTGATTAACGATTTGATTCTGGATATGCAGAGTAAGCTTGGGGTAACCTCCGTAGTGGTGACCCATGACATGGTAAGTGCTTTCAAGGTGGCCGACCGTATAGCTATGCTTTACAACGGACGTATCATTGAAGTGGGTACGGTAGACGAAATTAAGAACACTAGTAACCCATATGTGCACCAGTTTATCACCGGACAGCGTAAGATTTCGGTGGATGAGGGGCATCAGGACTAGTAAAAAGGAAAAAAAAGCAACTTTTTTGAAGAGAATAAGTTAAATTAACCCAAAGAGGTTTTTTTATGAACAAGAAAATTTTAGCTGGACTTTCTGGTATTGTCGTGGCAGGCGCCTTCTGGGCCTGTGGTAGCGGCGAAATCAATGAGCCGACTTTTGACGATACTGTTATTATGAATCTTTATCCGAAGGATGATGCTGAAGCAGCAAGTTCCTTCATGAAAGAAGCCTTTGCTTCTGCACGCGAGGCATGCAAGATTGATGTTGACCCCGCTGGTTGCGAAGCTCGCATTAACGCTGCCGACCCCGATAAGAGTGGTGATGTCGTCAGCTCTTCTTCCGTTACTGAAGAACCGGGTCCGGGTAACCAGGGCCAGACTCCGGTAGTTCCGGTGTCTTCTTCCTCCATTGTTATCAACAACAACGTGTCTTCTTCTTCTGTAGGCCCGATTATTGTTGATCCGACTTCCAGTGGCTCCGAAGGCACTCCGTCACAGACTGTTACTGGTCTGGGCTCTTGTGCTCCTGCAACCGCTACCATTGAAAAGGGTGGTTCTACCGGTTGGGCTTTCAAGCTGAATGCCACTAATCCGGCAGGCGTGTCTGTTACCCAGTTGATGAAGGGTAACTTTACATGGGAATTCGAAGGCGCTTCTACTCCTAGCGAAGCTGCTACTGGTAAGCTTAACTCTACTCCGGTTTCCTACGCAAACTCTGGTTCTTACGGCGCCAAGGTGACTGTGGCTGTCGGTACCAGTGTCGAAACCATTACTTGCACTCCGCTGCAGGTGAACGGCGACCCGATTACCGGTTGTGAATGCGCTCCTGCTGCACCAACTCATGATTTTACTTCAGAGCCCAGTGCTGTGTGGACAGTAACAGGTTGTAAAACAGCCTCCGAACCGCTGACATATAACTGGGATGGTACTGCAGGAGAAGCTTCTTTCTCGAAGACTTTTACTGCAGCAACTCCGGCATATGCTCCCAAGTTGAAGGTGGGTAATAGCGATAACACTGTTATTGACGTGACTTGTGCACCTGTGAAGGTTACTGAAGGTGCTGAATATGAAATCAAGGCAAGTCAGGATAAGGTTGTGTTTGAGGCTGCTGGCACGTATGCAGTGGTTGTATCTGGTGGAAGCAGCTTGACTGCATGTCGTATTTCGTGCAACGCAAACGGCCCTCTGACTGCTACTGCTAAGGGTAAGACCTTTACTGGTAGTTATTACTTGAATTTCGAAGGCATCGACGTTAGTTGGTGTAATACGACCCTTGATCTTGAACTTTCTGCCGCCGCTACCTGCGAAGCTAGCTGGAACTAGTTCATAGTCATTGCGAATAAGATTCAAAAAGACCGGCTCGAAGGAGTCGGTCTTTTTTGTTCTAAAGTCAAGAGAATCGTTAGAAATATTCTCTAAAGAAAATCGCTTAGTTGTTCCTGTTGGTGAACTTGGCTATTTCCTGTCCGATTTCCTGGGCGAGGTGGGGATCTTCGTTGTAAAGGGCGTTGATCTTTTTGCAGCCAAGTTCCAGGAGTTTGCGGGCATCTGCAGAATCCCTTTTTTCGCGGAGCTCCTGCAGGGAAAGGTCGATAAGCTTAACGTCTTCCTGGGCGGGGTAGCCCTTCATGAAGTCGTAGAATCGCTTGATTTGAACCTTGTATTCGGCGTTGGACTCCAAGGCCAGAAGGAAGGGGATCACTCTAGTGTTAAGCAGGTTTCCGAGATCGCCCATGAAGGTGTTCAAGGTCAATCCTTCGGGGAATAGCTCGCTGTCGTTCTGCAAGTCATCGTTGTCTACGAAATCGCCGGCCTCGAACTGGGAAAGCATTTCGTTGAGAACGTCCATTTCCTTGCGCTTGGACTGTTCGCGGTACATGGCCTGGTAATAGATGGGCAAAGTCGTTAGGCAGTAGTGAGCCTGGTTTGCCCCAATGAACTCGCCAATGTAGTAGATGTCGGCGTCCTCGTTCAGGATGTCTTCTTCGTTAGTGAAGTTTCCGATTCTTGCTGGAATGGGAATGACTTCCATGTTGGACAGTTCATGAAGGCGTTCGCGCATGGCGTCCACATCCAGATTCTCGGGAAGTTCAACACCATCTTCCTGCATGGTTTCTAGCAGGTTGTTCAACTTGTCGTCGACGGCGTCGTTCATGGCCTTGCGGCTAGGCACCTTAGGTGAAAAACTGCGGAAGTCGCCTTCCAGGGTCAGGAGACCGTTCTTGATCATGTCTTCAAAGGGGGTGATACTGCTATCTCCCTCGGGGGCGGGTAAAATCCTAGCGTAGGCAATCATGCGCCCGCACAGATTGTTGTCGTCACCTTTCTTTTGGACAATTCCTAACATACGAAACGAAATATACAAAAAGTCGCAGGATATTTATCCCGCGACCTTGAAAAGATGTTGACGCTTAGGAAACGTTATAGCGAATGTAACCTTGGATTACTTGATCCTTACGACACTTTGCTTCTTGTATCCCGGGGCAGAAACTTTCATTAGGTAGATTCCAGCGGGAAGCTTGCCTTGCGTAGTAGACATCAGCTTGCCCTGCAGGTTAAAGAATTGCACGTTCATGCCGGTAGAGGTTGCAAGTTTCTTTTGGGCTAGAATAGTTGTCACGCTGTCGCCTGGATTTTCAGGATCTGTAATGATGGGCTCGTCTGAAGTATCTCCGGGATTCTCGATTTTTTCCACATTCAGGGGGGTGAGCTTGATCTGGTCCAGGTTGGGACCGTCGTTACCGCCTACGGTGGCGAACTGGATGTAGCTCTTGCCGCGGGGGAGCGTGATTGTTGCTTCCATTGACGGATAGGTGGTCCAGGCGCCTGTCTTGTCGAAGGATTTTTCCGTTGCGTCGCCGGCTCCTTCGCCGGCTTCGTTACCGAGGCACTTGAACGCTAGGGATCTTGCTGCGGAGCTGCCGTTGGCGTAGAACATTTCCATGGTGTACTCGCCGGCGGCGTCAACGTATACCGGGATGTTGACGAAGGAGGCTGCGCCAGCGCCGAAGTTGACGTAGCCGGATCCTGCAAAGCCTGCGTTGGAACTTTCGTAGACGGCGTTTTCAATGGCGCCGTCTTCTGCCTGGAATACGCCTGTGCCTGCTCCTGTGAAGTTGGCGGTAAGTTCGATGTCGCCTGTTGCCTTGATTTCTGCAGTAGCGTTAGAAGCGTCTATGGCTGAGGCGCTGGCGCCTGTCCAACCCGAGAATTTCCAGCCGTCGTTAGCCTTGGCTGTAAAGGAGACTGTCTTGCCTTCGGCCACCTTGTTGCCGCTCAAGCTGGTTACGATGGAACCGCCCATAGCGTTATTGATTTTCACGTTGTAGTATGTAACGTTGCTTTCTACGACGGCAATTTCATTGGAAGTGGCGCCTAGGCCACCCATGGAATTGGCGGCACGTACGGTAACTTTGGAACCGGGGGCGAGATTACCCACATCAATGCTGTTCTGGATAACGTTGGCGTGGTATTTGCCGTTTACAAAAACAACCCAGTTCAATGCGTTTTCATCGTCTGCCCAGACAATGTCTGCTCCATCCTGAGAAATTTTGGGCGCGCCCATCTGAACTGTTAGTTTGTTCGGTTCCCACTTGTCGGAACCGCCAAGAACGTTGGCTAAGGTATACTTGCTGGCATCACTTGCGTTCCATACCGTCTTTAGGGACTTCGCCGTGGAGGCATCCTTGCCTCCATCAAAAGAGGTCTTACGCCTACTGACGTCAATTGCGCCGCCATTGCCATTTTTACTGTTGTATTCACCGAAAACATCCGGGCCGGAATTCATATCCGGGCCCCAGCCTTCTGCCTTGGGCTGGGCGTACATGGTGGTGTTCAGGAATACGGTTTTTGCGTGCCCCCAGGAACGCCCTAAATAGAATGTTCCGTTGTAGCTCCCGTTAGAAACGTTGATCTTTGAATTGTTAAAGACGTAGCCCCAGCTAGTAGAAGTCTTGGCTGCGGTAATGTAGCCTCCATTACGGGTCATGACCAGGTTGGTGCCTTCAAACCATACGTCGCCATCGCCACAGATAAAGTCCACGGTTCCCTGAATTTCGCCGCCTTCCCAGTAAACGCGGCCTGTTCCGTTGGTGTAGTATGTGTCCTGCCCGCTGAGCAAACGCACGTTCTTAAAGATGTACTTGTCTCCCTTATGCTGGATGGTCACCTGGCGAGCCGCAGAAGACGTGGCGTAGGAACTCTTGTTCTGAATGGTCAGATCCTGCATGTACATCCCGTTGTTGTTAGGGAAGTACAGCGTTGCCGTAAGGCTGATGCCTTCGGTATCCGTCTTGTTGGCAATGATGGCCTTATCGCGGGTCTGTCCAATCAGGGAAACGAAGGAGGTGGAAAAAGTGCTCTTGCCGTGGGTGTCTCCGGTAAGTTTCGTAATGTCGTATTCTCCATCAGGGAAGAACATGACAAAGCGGTTGTTTTCCGTAGGCTTTGCCGCGGCGGCGGCAGCGACTGCCGCCTTGAAGTCACCATCAACGCCAACTACAAAGTCAAACTTTTTCTTGGTAATGCCAAAGGCGTCTGTAACAAAACCTGCAGCAAGAAAGGCGGAAATCAGTAAACGAGTCTTGTTCATTTTCGTCACCCCTATTTGGAAATTCTAGCTGAAGTTCTTGCAAGAATTCTGTTTCCCTGTCTTACTGTAATCAAGTAACGTCCTGCATTCAGTTGATTCAGGTTGACAGAGGTTTCCCTTGAAAGGAAGTTCTTGATCATGTTGCCCTGGATGTCGTGGATGACAATCTGGAAATCTCCACCTGGAATTGATCCTAGGAATAAGGTGTTTCCGATGACGGAAATTTTCATGGTTTGGGAAACTGCTACAGAAATAGCGGTAGGATCACTGGACTCAGAAGATTCTATGGAAGAATTTGAACTAGAGGGTTCGTCAACCTTGCTTGAACTACTTTCGGATTCCTGAGGCAAGTCAATTTTACCAGCTTTCAATGAAGAACTCATCCAGCCGATAGCATCGATATTTGCCATGCCGTCCTTGGTGAGGCTGGTGAAGGTCAGTTCGCTGTAACCCTTGGGAAGTTCCACTTCAACCGCTGCGGTTTTCCAGGTGGTCCAGCCACCAGTGGCGTCCATGCTGGCAGATTCCACCAGAACTTTTTCGCCAGCAGAAATGCTGAAACCTCGTGCAGCGCTGCCGCCGTTGGCGTAGCGAACGTAAAGGGTGTACTTGCCAGCTTCTGTGGCAGTAACGCCATAAGTTACGTAGCTTCCCACGGCGTTATCGACGTTGGCGTATCCGTCGCCGATAAATCCGGTGTTTGTCGTTTCAGCCTTTATGCCTTTGATGTCCACGGAATTTGCACCGTCAATGACGAAGGAACAGCTATCGCTTCCGCACATGGCTACAGGAGGCGGCGGGGGAGGAGGCGGAACGTAATCATCGTCTAGTTTTTCGATGGCGGCCAGGTAGGCTGCTTCTGTGTTAATCAGAGCAGTACCGTATTCGCCAGCCCACTGGTAACCGGTGCGACGTTCCTCGGAAATCTTGGTAAAGTCCTGTGTCTTGGTGCTGGCTCCATCGCGGTCGCAGAAGAAGTAGTTGTCGTTGTTCACTTCGTAAAAACGATACCACAGAACGCTACCATCTCTCTTGTCGAATGTTCCTGCGCTCTTGTTAAAGTAAAGTCCGGTAACCTTGGTTTTCTTGTACCAGTTGATGGCACTCTTGACTGCCAGCTGAATTTCGGGAGTCTGATTAGGCCAGTTCATCAGGAACCAGACGACGCCTGCGGATTCGCTGCCGGACTTGCTTTCCAGTTCGTAGGCGCGTGCCGGGCGGGGTGCGTAATTGGCGGTGTCGTGCTGGGCGCACCATACGGTGGGAACGCCGTTGTTCACGATCTGAGCCTTCAGCAGATAATTGATGGCCTTGTCCATGGCACCGCTCATTTTGGCGCGGGTGGCGTCGTCGATAATGTCGCTATCGAAGGGTGACGTCTTGTTGGCGATATCCATCATGGTCACCATGGCGCGAATCATGGCGTTGTCGTTCAGCGTAATATGATCGCTGTAGTTACCTCGCTTAGGCCAAACCTGGGGCAGGCCACCCGTGGAACGCTGCATGGTCAAAAGGAAATTTACAGCCTTGTTGAAGCTATTCTTGAATGCTGTTTTATAGGTGCTGTTGGTCGTTTCCTTGTAGCGCACTGCCAACAGTCGCATTTCCTGCACGGTGGCATCATTATCGATGGTGGCCAAGTCGCCGCCGCTGGCAGAACGCCATTCGGACTTGTTGCCACTAGTATAAGGATTCACATACTTGCTGGCCATAGCCTTATAAAAACCGCCATTGCTGATCTGCCAGGTGGTCATGTTGTAGGCGTACTGGTCCAAATCCATGGAGCCTGCGGCTTTCGTTAGTTCAGAATAACCGCGGTAACTATTGATTTTTGAAACCGCAGTGGATGGCGGCTCGTAAGTAGCGCCAAACGCAGTCGTTGCGGAAACTGTAGCGAGACTTGCTAATGCCAGCAACTTGTTCATCTTCATAACATACATCCTTTTTTCACCATACACCATTATAAACTCTTCCAAATTATAATCTATGCAAAAAAGTCTAAAAGGGCGCTTTCACTCCAAGGAAAAGTTGTCTATAGACAACAGTCTCCCCAATCTAAATCTAAACTGTAAAATCCCCATTTTTTCAATAAAAACAGCATTTCCCCTTGTCAATTTATCCATATGTAGCGAAAAATGTAAAAAGTGTTTCAAATTATGTAGGTTGAAGAAAATCGTAATAACGAGAATGTCATTTTTATTATAGGAATTGAGATTGGCTCGCTTTTTGCTAACTTTGGATAGTGAAATTTTAACATAGGTGCTTTATGAATCCGAAGATCTACTACACCATTACCGACGAGGCCCCGTTCCTCGCAACCCAATCCCTTCTTCCCATTGTCAAGGCTTTCGCAAAGACTGCCGACATCGATGTGGATACCAAGAATATCTCCCTGGCAGGCCGAATTCTCGCTGTTTTTGGCATGGCTGAAGACGATCTTGGTTTCTTGGGCAAGCTGGCATTGGACGCAAGCGCCAATATCATCAAGCTTCCCAATATTTCGGCATCCCTCCCGCAGCTAAAGGCTGCCATTGCAGAACTCCAGAAGAACGGCTTCGATGTTCCGGAATATCCCGATGAACCTTCTACTGAAGAAGAAAAGGAAATTCGCGCCAAGTACGACAAGGTGAAGGGCTCTGCTGTGAACCCGGTGCTCCGTCAGGGTAACTCTGACCGTCGCGCTCCCAAGGCTGTTAAGAACTACGCCAAGAAGAATCCCCACAAGATGGGTGCCTGGTCTGCCGACAGCAAGACCCACGTTTCTTACATGACTGCGGATGACTTTTACGGAAATGAAAAGTCTATTACAATTTCTGAAGCAGACTCCTTCAAGATTGAATTTGTTGCTGCCGACGGTTCCGTCACTGAACTTCGTGCTGCAAAGCCCACTCTCGCTGGCGAAATCCTGGATGCAACCGTTATGCGTATGGCTGCTCTCGAAAAGTTCATCGCCGAACAGATGGCTGACGCCAAGGCAAAGGGCGTACTCTTCTCTGTGCACCTGAAGGCTACCATGATGAAGGTTTCCGACCCCGTCATGTTCGGTGCCTTTGTCCGCGTGTTCTTCAAGGATGTATTCACCAAGTATGCCGACCTGTTCAAGGAAATCGGCGTTAACGAAAATAACGGTCTGGGCGACCTGCTCAAGCGCCTGGAAGGCAACCCGAAGGGAGCTGAAGTCAAGGCTGCCATCGACGCTGCCCTGGCTAACGGCCCGGCTATCGCCATGGTGGATTCCGACAAGGGTATCACCAACCTGAACGTCCCCAGCGACGTGATTATCGACGCCTCCATGCCGGCCATGATCCGTAACTCCGGCTGCATGTGGAACAAGGAAGGCAAGCTCCAGGAAGTGAAGGCTTGCATTCCGGACCGCAGCTACGCTGGCATCTACGAAGCTACCATCGATTTCCATAAGAAGAACGGTGCGTTCGACCCCACCACCATGGGTTCTACCTCTAACGTTGGCCTTATGGCTCAGGGTGCTGAAGAATACGGCTCCCACGACAAGACCTTCATTGCAAAGGGCAAGGGCGTCATCCGTGCCGTGAACAGCAAGGGCGAAGTTCTTCTTTCCCAGGATGTTGAATCTGGCGACATCTTCCGTATGTGCCAGGCCAAGGACGCTCCCATCAAGGACTGGGTCAAGCTGGCTGTAAACCGCGCCCGCGTTTCTAACACTCCCGCTATTTTCTGGCTGGATCCTGAACGTGGTCATGACCGCGAAATCCAGAAGAAGGTGGAACTCTACCTGAAGGATCACGACCTCACCGGTCTCGACATCAAGATTATGGATCCCAAGTCCGCCATTACCGAATCCCTGACCCGCGCCAAGGCTGGCCTCGATACCATCAGCGTTACCGGTAACGTGATGCGTGACTATCTCACTGACTTGTTCCCGATCTTGGAAGTGGGTACTTCCGCCAAGATGTACTCCATCGTGCCTCTCATGGCAGGTGGCGGCATGTTCGAAACAGGTGCAGGTGGCTCCGCTCCCAAGCACGTTCAGCAGTTCCTCGCTGAAAACTACCTGCGCTGGGATTCCCTGGGCGAATACTTCGCTCTGGTGCCGTCCTTTGAACAGATTGCCTCTACTACCGGCAACAAGAAGGCCAAGGTTCTGGCAGATACATTGGACGAAGCCAACGGTCGCATTCTTGAAAACAACCGTACTCCGGCCCGCAAGATCGGCGACCTGGATAACCGCGGTTCCCATTTCTACCTGGCCATGTACTGGGCCGAAGCCCTTGCCGCACAGACTGCCGACACTGAACTGGCTGCAAAGTTCAAGCCCGTTGCCGCAGCTCTTGCCGCTGGTGAAAAGGAAATCGTCGGTGCCCTTACCGCTGCTCAGGGCCAGCCGGTAGACATCGGTGGTTACTACTTCCCCAAGGCAGATCTCCTCAAGAAGTGGATGCGCCCGGTGGATGCATTCAACAAGATCATTGACGCTATTTAAGTAGCGGTTGTTTCTGCGCTGCAGTTTTATCCGAACTTTGTTCGGAGAAACTCCGGTGAAAATCAAATCTTAAAAGGCCTTGCGGGTTACCTCGCGAGGTCTTTTTCTGAATCAAAGCGGTTCAGCTTACTTGATGTTCACCTTTGTTACGGAAGGTGCCATGTTGTTTCCTGCCACCTTGACGACGTAATTGCCGCGGGGGAGGGACTCTACAGAAATCTGGCTGTTTCCTGCGGAGGTTACTACGTGCTGCCCTACGCTATCGTTAACGGCAAGGTCATTACCTCTGACGCAAGCGATGAAAACCTCAGGTCCAAGAAGTATACCTTCGAAGACTAAGGTCTAGAAACTTCAAAGAAAAGGCGCTGTCTACGGGCCGCGCCTTTTCTGTATATCAGAAAACTACCGGCAACGCCGGTAGTTCCGTAAAAGCCTTCTGGCGGTCATGATAACTGTTTATTGAGGTTTGGACCGCCGCTTTTTTAGCGATTTGGCAAAGAGGCGGTCTAATATCCTTATAATTTAGATTTGGACCGCCATTTTGCCTTGATTAAGACCGTTTTTTTGGATTTCAGATAGCAAAACGAACCAAAAGACGGTCCAAGAGAATGCTTTTAATCAAATGGACCGCCACACTTCTGTGAAAATGGCGGTCTAAAAATGATATTTGATGTACTTGGACCGCCAAACTGAATATTATGCGCAAAATTATGCAGGTGACAGATTATTGTGCGTGCCCTTGCACACCGCTAGTATTGTAAGGCAACGCTCGTATATGAAGAACCACCGGTTTCGCTCTGTCTATCCAGATGGGAATCCGTTTTTAAAATTTGAAATAAACAAATGTGCAGTAGTTGATTGTGAAATGTAAACTGCCGTTTACGTTTTGACCCGTTTATATATATATTATAGAGTGAGGTATGGCTAAGACGGCATGCCGTTTTAGTTATATTGACAATGAATGTGAAGGCTTCCGATGTCGGAGGTCCCTTTGTTGCGTGGAGAGAAATCTTGAAAAGGCTGTACAAAAAAGGTTATACGCTTATTGAAGTCCTAGTGGTTGTGATCATCATAGGCGTTTTGTCGTCTATGGGGTATGCCGGCTTGAATCAAGCTGTAATCAACGCAAGAACTAAGGATGCCGCAAGAAACGTAGCTGCTTTCATAAATAGCATTGGAGCTTTGTCTACACAACAAAACAAGGCAATGTGCTTAAAGATTGTTGATGGAAAAACACTGGCTGCATACAAAGCCGATGATGCTGGTACAGGATGCGATGTGCAGGGTGGCGTTATAGACAAGATTACCTTAGAGGCTGCCTTGAAATTTGTTTCATCAGGAAAATCTCCCAATAATGCAGTTACCGTTCTTTCCTCGAATTCTGCAGAAGCTATTGTTAAGCATCGCATCGGTTATAGCCCCTTCCGTGGAGTGTGCTCGTCCTCTACGGAGTGCTCTGGAGAGGGATTCTATTTAATTCAGTACGGTTCGACAGACTTGTATGCGGCTGTTGCTAAATCTCCCTCTGAACGTGCTGTTGTTTCGTTTTGGGGCTTTGGTGCAGATGAAAGCAGCATTGGTTGGAGTGAACTATGAGCAAGCTGGTGTTTGGAAATAAACGTGGTATTGGGATTACAGAAATCCTGATTGCATCCCTTGTCCTGGGGTTCTTGCTTACTGCGCTTTTGCAGTTGCAGGAAAGCAATCGTCTTGCTCTGTTGCGAATTCGTTCTCGTGACGGAGCCGTTGATGTTGCAAGGGACGTGATGGATTCGCTTTCAGCAATTGGAATTAGCAGCCTAAGGGGTGTTGGTGACGACAACGAAATAAAGTTGCAGCGTTCAAGGTCATGGGAGGGTCAGCCAGGTTTGGTGCCCTACACAATAAAAGTGGATTATGATGTTACAGTCAAAGTGAGTGGAGACGATTTGTTCCACAGTACTGAGTCATCAAAATTTGAAACAATTGACAATGTATTTGCCAAGAAAATTGATGTCAACGTAGCCTGGCAATTTAAGGGAACTACCCAGTCCATAAATGTATCGGGGGTATTACGATGAGTAGTAAAACTTCAAAGAACGGTTTTACCCTGATAGAACTGTTGGTCTATATGGGCTTGATTGGCATTATTGTTGTAATTGCTGGCGAAGCTTTTTCTAACAGCACGAAATTCCGCATTCGTACCGAAGGTATGCTGAAAGGACACGCTGAGGCTCAGGATGTTGCTGGAATTCTTCGAGAGGACTTGAATCAGATGGGGGCAAAGACATCCTTTGAAACGGATGGGGCCGTCGTTCAGTCTGCCGCATACATTGACGCCGCTTCGGAAACGGATAAATCATCATTTTCCTTGAGTAAGGATCGTGATACGATTGTCTTCAACAAAATTGTCTATGATGAGTCTGGCAGTGCACAATATGTACAGCGAGTAAGTTGGATGTTTGTTCCAAACAAGGGGTTATATAGAGGTTGTAAGACTCTTTGGCCGTCTAGCGCGGATCCTGCAGAGTGCCATTCTAGCGATTCGGATCCGGTCTTGATGTCGAACAAGGTACGATCGTTTAAACTGTGGCCTGGAGTTCGTCTAGAAGATGGAGAATCTGGAAGAGAAGATGTGTTTGCTCTGGGGACTGGTTTTACCCTTGCGCCTCGTACGGTTAGTACTAGTTCAACTTACTATCTGATGCCCGTTCTAACTCCGAATGCGGAGGAGACATCTGTTGATGTAAGAGGGTTACAGACTAACGATGGCAATAGTGGGACAAGAATTGCTTCTCAACTTTATTTGCTTGAAGGCGGTAGTCCAACGTTGAGCACTGATGCATGGAATAGCTGTAAGACATTTACTTTTGACGCGTTCTCTACGTATGCCGTTTCCATGAATATTTCCTCTAGTTGCAGAACGAGTTCCCCAAATTACATGTGTGATTTCCAAGCAGGAGTAGATCATATTGGCATTGGATTTAGAACTCCAGAAGGAACTTTGATTCCTGGCATTAATGATTTTATGACTTATCCTACGCAGTCTATTTCGGGAGCTGAAGCGGCTCGATATGCTGAGTTTAGTGTGCCCACAAGAGTGGATAACGCCTGCCTTGCCATAACAATTGCGTTGTACTCACCAGAGGTCTACAAAGGAAACTTTTCTATTTCAAATATAACGATATTTAAACGAAATGCTTCCGAGTATGTATTCAACCAGAGTGTAGGGACTGCGGCTTATGGAGCTTCGTCTTCAGAAAACAAAAACGAAGTGAAGGCATTTAAACTAGTAATGGATGTGTCTGTGAATAAAGAAGTTTCTCATGTTGAAAATATCATTCTGACACCAAACAACGGAACGGAAGGTTAGTATGAAATTGCAGAAAAATAAAGGCGTTGCCCTTATCACAGTTCTTTTGTTTATGTTGGTAGCAACAATTGCTGCTACGGCCGTTTTTAAATGGATTCAGGCCCAGAACCGGGCAAGCGCTTCTCAACTCAAGCAGAATGAGGCTTATCAGGCGTCTCAAGCTGGTATAAATGCGGCAAGGTCCTGGCTTGCCTATAATGGGCAAGAAACTGCAGCTTTAGTCACACAGTTTGAACGAGAAAAAACACCCATTCTCCTAGATTCTATGCTGACTCCGTTAACATCAAAAATGCAGCAGGGGTATTCTGTATACTTGACGAATGTTGACGCAAGCAATGCATCGGATGTAAAGTTGAAGATTGTCTCTGTGGGCAAGGGACGACATAATTCAGTTTATTCCCAAGTGGCGATTCTTGGAGTAAACGGTTTGTATAAGGTGAAAGTCCCTGTTAAGATTTCTAAGGCGTCTGTGCCATATAATTACTCCTATTTTGGAGGTTCCACCACTTTCCAGGGCGAACATAAGGGAACCGCCATGTTAATCAATGGAAACTGGAGCGGAAACCCTGGCGAACTTGATGAGGATTTCATTGTTACAGGAAATGTCTCATTAAGTGGTAATAAAATTGAAATCGGGAAAACAGCCTGTATTGGCGGGGACATGAATACCCAGAACGGTTCTATTGTCAATGATATCTATGTGGGTGGAAAGTCTGTTAACATGGATATTTCAGCAAGGGGAAATGCCTATTTCGAAGGGGATGTTTTTGAAAAATCTTGTTGGTCATGGCCTGGAGGTTCCAGTTGCTCTTATAGTGTAGGTGCAAAGTCTGATACAATTGCCAAGAACATGACGTTGAATGGAACTATGGGACTGAATTTGCAAAGTCACAATTTTGTTGTAGGCGGAAATCTTTGCTTAACCAATAGAGGAAAAATTGATTTTGGAACAAGCACGAGCAAGAAGTTTATGGCTGTGGGTAACGTGTATATACCTTCGGGTACGAACGCCCTTCAGCCTTTTGAAGATTGGAGTGATGAAGCTGATAAAAGAGCGGGCAGCCGCTATCTTGGAGGACCTGGTAAAGACGTATATGTTGCCACGGCAAATGTATGTAAAAATTCTGATCGTCAAAAATATAGACTTAGTAACTGTCCAACAACATATACACTGTATGATTACGAAGGAAATGTCTCTGGGCAGACAAAATTCTCTAGCGATGGAAATGTAACCAAATCCATTCCTGCAACGGCTCCGTTTGAATGTGCAGAATCTGTCAAGGAATACTGTGATTCTAAATGGGAGAAAAAGGCTGGGGGATGCGATGGAAGCAAGTATAAGATCGACGACTTGCTGTCAGCTGGTTATGATCAATTCAAATCTTTTGCAAATAAGGCGAAGTGCACCCAGAATGTGCTAAATTCCAGCACTACTGAATTCGATGCTTCTGCAATGAGTTCCTGCTACACAAATCAATTAAATGACGCCGACAGCAACAGGGCTAACCTTTATAATGAATATATGGTTGTCCGCTTTGCTGGGGGAAGCGAAGACGGAGCTGCCAAAATACTGGGAAGTGTCAAAGGCAAGCTAAAGGGAAAGTTTATTTTCCTTTTTGAGACTCAGGTAAATTACAATATTTATATGCCCGAAACTACGGATGACAGCTATGTATTTGTCTATATGAAGGAAGGTAGTACTTCTGAAATTTGGCAGGGGGGAAGCACAGGTCCTTGGAACTACTTCTTCTATTTGGAAAAGAGTGTCAAAAAGTTAACAACATCAAAGGATTGGAACGGATCGTTCTATGCCGCAGTAGGTGATGGCAATTGCGCTAAAATCAGTCAAATGGATGGTGGTGGAAAACTCAATTTTGACCCTGAACTAATGCAGGACATGATTGATGCTGGTATCATCTGCGCTTATGGTGAAGTGTGTACTCCGTCAACGGGTTCATCTACTCCTGGCAGTGGCTCTGGTGAAGAAAGCTCTGGAGCATCAGATGGTTATGACAACCAGTGGATTTCCTATGGCCCTCGTGTAAAAATAAATCTTGCATCTCAGTATGCGAATACGGAGTCTTTTGAATACAGCGAACTGAATCCGTCCTTAATCGTAATGCCTCGCTTGATTTACCTGGCCAAGGACAAGAAACTTTACGAAAATGGATCTTACCAGTATTCCGTATTGTACTTGGGCGGTGCAAAAAATCCCTCGGATGAGGGAACCTTCGCGGGTGATGTCAGTTGCTATGTAGGAAATAAAGTGGAAGCTGGAGCCTCCATCGGAAAATCAGACCCCTTTACCAAAACTGGTTTGCATACTTGCTTATATAAGGAATATGTTGACGGAGTTCAGTTATCTTCTTATTTCTGGGTTTGGGTCGTTGACGAATCTTCAAGTACCGTGGTTTCTTTCCCTTCTGCCTCAGATGAATTTGAATGTTCTGAAGGTGGCGAAACGAAACAAATTGCGGTAAATATTGCTAACAGTGGAAATGAGGGAAAGCTAAAGGTTCTTGTGTACAATACAACAGGAAGTGGTATTGGTATTTCCGCAAATAGTTCCTACTTGTCCTCCAAGGGGGCAGAAGGTTATACCACAACCTATGAATTTAATGTTCCCAAGGCTACAAGTATTCCTGATTTGTTTACCATGACCATGAATGACTGCGAAAACGTGACGGGATTCGTCCAGTTCCAGATGGTCGACGACAATGCAGAAGACCTTGTTTTTGTAGGTTCTCCTAGCAATTTGCTTTATATTTTCTCAGGTCCTGAGCCTAATGTGCAAAGAGAAGAAATTTCTCAGGATATGACCTTGGACGCTCAAGTCAAGGATTCTTTGAATAAAATACCTGATTGTAAAGATATAGATGGAGGCATGATTGGAGAAGAGGTATGGAGTGCTCGCACCATAGAAAGTAATCCTGGTGGTTGTAAGAAACGCCAAAGTCCCTCCATTGGCCCGTGGCTTTGCAATGCTGGCGAGACCGTTGACAACATGACTGCAGCTGGTTATGACGAGGATCTGTGCGAAGTTGTTCAGACGAATCATCCTCAAGTTGCTGGCGGAAAAATTATGACTTATGTTTACGCAAGTCTTAAAGCTCGCCCCTTGACCTTGACCATTGATGTTAGCGGCATTAAGGGTCGTGTGACTACAGATACAGTGAATACTTGGCATAAGGAAAGTCGGACCAATGTAGATGACACGGAATATGAAGTTGCTGTTATCGATGAATATGGCAAGGAACTTGGCGTCTGCCGTACAGGAGGAGCTGGCCAATGTAAATTTACCACTTATGCAGGCGGTACCTACCATCTGTTAGCTTCTTCCACAAACTTCAGCCACTATAGTGTATATTGCAACAGTAACGCTACCTGTACCAAGACTAAATGGTACTACCATAAGGGAATCAAGAGAGAACTTGTGGTAGTCATGAAGGAAGATACTAAGGTCAGGGCAAATTTCACGAGAACAGGTTATTGCTTTACTGAAGATTTCAAGCATCTACACAGTTACTGTAGTTATGATGTGACCCCGGTGGCTTACGCAGGTGGAGAAGAACTTTGGTTAAAGAATGGTAAAGGCGGGTGGGTTGATAAAGGTTCAATTAATGGTTATTTAAAAAATTTAGATGGGTCTGGAACGTTCAATGCCGTAGAGGCTACTGTTCACGATTATGCAAGAGGTCCACAGCTGGATGGGTCAACTGCTTATTGCATAGACCAGTGTGTGACTACAAAGAATTATCGGTATACGGGTAATAAGGAAACTGGTGTTCCCGATGCAAAATTTCGATTCTATCCTACCATCTGTTCTGTTACGGGGAACAAGGATATTCCCGAGAATGAAACTGCTGCTTATAAGGAAGATCAGAATAAGGATTACTGGAGCTATTGGGACCCCGGAGAAAGAGAATATCCTTCTCCAAAAGCTTCAAACAAACATTATGCTTGTGCTGTTGGAAAGAACGCCTCCGACCCGGCAATTAGAGACTGTGATCCGGAAACGGATCCAAAACACTGTATTATTGATGAATGTAAGGGACCTGCTCCATTAGACATGCCTAGAGTTAGGGGCGGCTATTACCGCCCTGACGATCCCTATTCTCCCTGGATGCGAGTCTTGGGAGTACATATGTCCCAGAATGTGAAATCGGGACCGATTATCGGTCAAGATATAGGCTCCCAATGGAATACGGCTCCTTTTGTCAACAGAGACCAGGGATATATGACAACTGGTCATAATACAACGACTCCTGATGTTGTTATGCGCAAAGCTGCGGCTGGGTACAATGGTACCTATAGCAAAATTTTTAAGATTATGACGAATACAGCATCGTATTCTTGGGGTAGTGGCAATACATTTATATTTAGGTCTAACCCGTCTGCCACATCCTTCTACCACGCTACAGTAATTGCTGGTGACCAAATTGAAAAGTATAAGAACCAGGGTGTTTCCGCAAACGAAACCCGTGGTAGCCATATTCTCGTATGTTATTGTACAAATGAAACATGCCCAGCCTATAGTCCCTACGATCCTCCGACAAGCGGTGAATATAGCCGCGGTTGGGGGTCTGCTGTAAACCTAGCCTCTCGATTCCGTGAAACAGGAAAAAAACCATACAACGATTACTCGAATTCAAATCCGGGAAAAGGTTTTAAGGATTTTTGGAACATTGATGGTGGTACTGACAATTTAGGGCACTGTGCAGTAGCCCCTGTTGTTACGAATATTCCATTCTCTGAATTGAAAGATCGAGTCCTTGAACTTAAGGTTGACTTAGATGAAGATACGGCATTTGTCACTCTGGCTTATTCTTCAGACATTTCCAATGTTGCTGGCGTTGGTATCAGCTCTTACATGGTGTATTCCAGGGCGTCATTTAACCTAAACGACCCCGAACTCTTCGGGTTTAAAAAATCCTTGGGATACAAGGAAGAAGAAACCCCCATGTACAAATTTAAGCACAATGTGAATGGCGCTCAGGATTCTGCAGTTTATGTTGGATTCTCTATGCATGATCCCTATGAGCAGGTTTATAATATTGAATGGCGTTCTGGCGGTAACTGCGATACAAAGTTGAATATGCGTCCTCAGATCTACTGTGGATTTGAAAATAATGTGGCCCCAGTAAATAAGACCAAAATGCCTGTGTACTATGTGTATGACTACTGCCCCGATGGTGCCGAGTGTGATTGTGATTATTCGTTTACTTTGAATGGAAATCCCTGGTATGGAACCCTTAGTGAAGTCCGTAACTATTCTTATGGTGAACTTGCGGTTTCTGCAAATTGTCGTGTTGTCCGTGATGGCATTGATGGCGCAACCCGTACAGAGGAACATGTCACGGGAGCTTGCAATGCTTTCTCTACCTATGATCCGTCAATTGAAAATTCTTGTACGGAAACATACAACATATTCCTTCAAAGAGAAGTTGCGTCAAAAAGCGATAACTTTGATTATATCGATCTGAATGAATCAAGGATATCCTCCATTGACAGAACATACGCTTTTGCGGATAACAAGGTGTCTGTGAGTGTTTCGCCAAACACATCAGTTGATGAAGCCAGCACTGCGACAAACATTAGTGACCTCAATATGACCATTACATGTGGCGAAGGTAGCTGTGAATATGCCAAGAACTGGTACTTAAAGGATGCCTCCTATTATAGCACTACAACAACTCTTGGGGTCAAGGAACTAGACGGGGTGACTTATAACTATCCGAGACTGCAAAGAAATGTTAATTTGGCTGGAACGAATTTCCCGAAACTTCTAAAACTTGGCTTTAATGTGGAAGGTGCCTGGCATAATCCTGATCCTTCTCAAAAGGGTTTGCCTAACGAGTCTGGTGTTGATACCTTGTATCTAAAGCTAAGAAGTAAACTTGGGACTCCCTACCTGAACCTCCGTGATGCAGATCTTAGTTTTGATTTTATTCAAAGCTGGAATATGGATACCGTGCAGTATTGGCTGCAAGATAATTTGGGGAATAACAGCCCCGTTATGAATATTGAAACCAATTACGGTAAGGCAACCGAAGAAAATAGAGCTCTGTATGTGGGTGGGGATGATGGTTATGGCGGTTATCAGCCTATAACTGTCGGAACCGTACCAGGTGCTTATGGAATCCCCGCAGAATGTTATTCCATTAGTAGACCAAACCAGTCTTTTGATCCGGCTCATTGCAGTGATGTGGAAGTTGATGGGAAACATTACAACTGTTGCCAGGAAGGTCTTGCCTGGTGGCTGGATGCCAATGGACAAAATGTATTCCGTAGATACTCTACGGGAAGCATGACTTCTGAATGGTATAAGGGTGTCACCCCTGATTTCGATGTTGAACGCGTGTCGAAAATCTTCTTTAGGCTTGTTAATCGAAACGAAGCCGGTGCTGGTGAAACGGATATTCGTGCAGAGTCCTTTAACGGCGATATTTCGGAAACTGGAACAGCAGCCTTCGTTCATGTAGGTAACCTGAAGGCATCTTGTCCCAATGCGTTTGGTTTGGATAACTGCCGTGTAAATGGCGTTGACGCTAAAGATGCTGCTAAGAAGGCTGTGTTCAATGCCGGCGAAACGGTTATCTTGACTGCAAATGTAACCAAGTGTAAGGATGCCTACATTACAAGTAGCATTGATGGTTTGGAAGGGGATACTCCGGAATGTGTGGGCATGACAACTCTCGCAAGTTCTCCGGCAACACTCCCCATGGAAGAAAGCGATCAAGATATTTCCCTAACAGTAAGCTCTGCGATGTCCAATTGGATGACCAAGTCTTGTAGCCAGTACATTCATGTGAACCCTCTTAAGTCTAACTGTACTTGGGTAGGAACAGATGCGGTTAACTATCTGGATGATCCTGCAACTCGGGATAAGCATGAGGTTGTTTATGTGAATGACGGAAGAAATTTCCAGGCAAGTAAACCTAAGTTAGGGGCTTCTTTCGAGGGATCCTTAACAACGTTACGTACATCTCTCTACAAAAACGGAGGTATCTTTAAAAACACCGCCGGGAATGTTGAAAATTCGAATATTGAACCCTATAAAACATCCAATGCTTTTACAAAGACCTTTATCCCCAATGGTAGCGGTAAGTACGAATTCCTTTATGGAACCAATGGAAGAAGTGCGACAAACGAGCATTCCGGTGTTATCGGTGATGGAAACTGCTATGTAGATGTTGTTGTGGAACCGGTGAAGATATCTTGTTCTGTTGCAGAGGACTCTAAGGTTGCAACGGGTGGCAAGAATATTATTTTCTCGGGAACAACTAACGCTCATAAAGATGTGGCTAACAGATATTATAAAGTGACAGGACCTGATGGTTATACTTTTACATCAGGTGCTAATCCTTTTAATGTGGTAAATGTAACTGAAGGCGCAAATACATTTACCTATAATGGTTATAAAGCTCCCCATGACCCTGGAACCTATGAAGTGAGTGTAAGTTTTTACAATCAACCATACGAAAGCTGCGGCACATTCAATGTAAGTTCAATGGCGATATCAAATTGTAATGCTCCAGACGTAACATACGTGGATGACGGAAGAAATGTTGGAAGACCATCGTATTCCGTTACCTTATCTAATTACGGAACTAGTTCCAAAAGAGGCTTCTATAGAGATGGAATCTATTTCTCTGACGATGGCAATGTATCCTCAAATTCAGGGGTATTTGCAAAGAACGCCTACGATCCAATGGGTGGGTTGACTACACCAGAAAGCAAATACAAGACACATGAATTCACACTCCTTTATGGTGTGGGCTCAAGGGCTTCTCAACCTACTGGGGAATATGCTACCCCAACAGGCTGTGTTCAGAAAGTGACAATTGAACCTGTAACCTATACTTGTCAAATTGATGAGTCTTCTCGATTTGTCAAGGGAAACACATCTGTAACGATTACTGGGGTAACCAACGCTCACAGGGACGTTGCTAATCGTAGGTTGAGAATTACTGGGCCTAATGGGTATTCTAAGATTTTGACTGATTTTAACGTAACTAATGTTTCTGAAGGTGCAAATATCATTACATACAAGGGGTATACAGTTCCTGCTACCAATGGAGAATATCATGTTTCCATGAGTCTTAAGGATCAACCCTATGTGGATTGCGGTACCATTACAGTCGGAACAGAAAATCTCGCTTCCAAGGTAAGCTTTGCTTTGGAATCTGATCAGATTGAACGTTCTGGTTATGCTGATAGACAAATGTTTAATTTAGCATCGGGACAAGTTGTCTCCGTCAATAAGACTACGTCAAAATTGACTATCGGATGCTGGAGTGGAACGCCCAAGAATATCAAGTATCAGAATTGTCGAAACGAGATAAAGACTAAAACGATACCTTGCAATAATTGGACTCCCCTTGACGACATTCCTGAACAATGTACAGTTTATGTGCAGGCTGATGGAAATGACATTCACATGAAATTTGGTGCTTGGTAATTAAAGAAAGGCTCCCTTCGGGGAGCCTTTTTTGTATAACTGAAAACTACCGGCTAGGCCGGTAGTTCCGTAAAAGCCTTCTGGCGGTCATGAAAGAAGAAATCCTTTGATTAATATTGAAATGCGGTCTGCCAACTGCATCACAATAAAATCAAAGGATTTAAAATGAATGATAGAAATAAATCAACAGCCCATACCACATGGAATTGTAAGTACCATATCGTGTTTGCACCCAAGTTTAGAAGGAAAATTCTATACAATCAGAAACGAGAGCTTGTAGGAAGAATTCTCAGAAAATTGTGCGAATGGAAAGATGTGGAAATAATAGAGGCCGAAGTCTGTCCAGACCATATTCACATGCTGGTCGCCATACCGCCGAAACTCTCCGTTTCGAGTTTCATGGGGTATTTGAAAGGAAAGAGCAGCCTGGAATTGAATGACACGGTTCCTGAATTGCAGAATAAGTACGGGAACCGAGTCTTTTGGTGCCGAGGATATTATGTTGACACGGCAGGAAAAAACGCAGACCGAATTAAGGCGTATATCCGGCAACAGTTAGAGGAGGACAAACTAGGAGAACAACAGTCAATGTTTGGCAAGTAGTGCCCGTTTACGGGCGGCCTAGTAAGGACCCTAGCAGGTGGCAGATCGACGTGCGTGCCCTTGCACGCAGCTAGTATTGTAGGGCTACGCCCGTATATGAAGAACCACCGGCGAAGTGAACTGACCCCAAAAAGTTGGACGGTTTAAAGTTAGGATAAAACTGGGTTATGAGTCCGGTATTGTACCGGACTCATTCCTTTTAGGCGCAGTTTTATCCGATCATTGTTATAGTACTCGATGTATTTCTTGAGTTCTTGCTTGAAGTGGTCCATATTCTTGAAGGTGTTGGGATAGAGCAGTTCCGATTTCATAATGCCGAAGAAGTTCTCCATCATGGCGTTATCCAGGCAGTTGCCCTTACGGCTCATACTTTGCACGATGTCATGGTCTCGCAGAGTATTTTGATAGCTGTAGTGCTGGTAATGCCAGCCTTGATCGGAGTGCAGTACCAGTTTGTCACCAACATGCTTTCGTTCTAGCGCCTTGTCCAGCATCGTCATCACCATTCGCAGATCCGGATGGTCTGATATGGTGTAGCTGATGATTTCTCCGTTGTACATGTCCAGTATCGGCGACAGGTAGCACTTGTCCTGGCCGATATTTATTTGTGTCACGTCCGTTGCCCATTTCTGGTTTGGAGCTGATGCAATGAAGTTCCTGTTGATTACGTTTGGTGCAATTGCTCCTACTTCGCCCTTGTAGGAACGGTACTTGTTACGTCTGCGGACGTTCTTCAGGTTTTCCTCTTTCATGATGCGGTATACCGTCTTGTGGTTAATCGAGAAGCCTTCGTTTCGTAGTTCGTCCCTTATGCGTCGGTAGCCGTAATAGCCCTTGTTCTTTGCGTGTACGGCCTTGACTCGCTCTCGCTCGTCAGCGTAGCGGTCCGTCTTTTTCCGGATGTTGTAGTAGTATGTGGAGCGGGAGAGTCCGCTTGCCTTCAGGAGATGCTTGAGCGCGTGCTTGTCGCTCAGTCCTCGGACTGTCTCGGCCCTATACCGAACATCTCGGCATTCTCTTCCTGGTCTAGGGCCTTCAATTTTTTTAGGTAGGCATTCTCCGCTTCAAGATACTCCACACGCTCTCTAAGGCGTTCAAGTTCGGTCATGCCTTTTGTGGTTCTCTTCTTCTTGGGCATCTTAGGTGGCCTCCCTTTGGGCTTTGTTGCAAGCAGTTCTTCATAGCCGCCATGGCGGTATTTTCTCAGCCAGGACTTGATTGTACTGAAGCTGATTCCGTACTTGACGGTCGCTTCGCAACAAGATAGCGATTGTTGGATCACAGCGTCAATAGTTTGACGTTTCAGCTTCGCCGTCGCTTGAACATTCGGCTTCCGATTGGTACGCCAATCGCCTGTTAGCCTAAATTGCTGTATCCGTCGTTTGATTTCACTCAATTCAATCCCCGTTTGTTTGGATATGGAGGGCGAATCAACGTGTGAAAGATGTAGCTCCAGGACTTTAGCCCATTCTGCTTCTGTGTGTTTCTTATACATGAAAACCCCGAAAGTTGTGTCCAACTTTCGGGGTTCACATCACTTCGCCGGTGGGTCACTTTTTTTTCTTCTATAATATTTTCGGTTTTAAAATGAAAATTACACATTTTGTGTTACGCAAAATGTGTAATTTTTGTATATTGTGGTTATGAACGAATATGTGAATCCTTTTTTCATCTATGGCTATGCTGGTCCAAAGTATTTCTGCGATCGTGTTTCCGAGACGGAACAGTTAATCTCTGCATTAAAAAATGGGCGGAATGTTACCTTGCTGAGTCCTCGTCGCATGGGGAAGACCGGTCTTATTATGCGGGTGTTTGATGAGATTAAGAAACGAGATAAAAATTCAGCTTGTTTCTATGTGGATATCTATCCAACAAGGTCTCTTGAAGATTTTGTTACTCTGCTGGGTAAAGTTGTTCTGGGTGCTTTAGACGGCTTGGGCAAGAAGGCCTTGAATGCTGCGGTCTCCGTTTTCAAAAGTTGTAAGTTGACTATGGCCGTTGATCCTGTGACGGGAAACCTTCAACCGGCACTTGATTTCCATCCTAAAGAAACAAAGAATACTTTGTCTGATATATTTTCATACTTGAAAAATTCAGAAAGGGAATGTTTTATCGCTATTGATGAATTCCAGCAGATTTCAGAATATGGTGATGAAACCGTAGAAGCTTTGTTGCGTTCGTATGTCCAGTTTTGTCCGAATGTCCACTTTATTTTTTCGGGTAGCAAGCATCACCTGATGTCCGAAATGTTTAGCTCCGTGGGGCATCCGTTCTATCGTAGCACGGAAATGTTTCATCTTTACGCTATTGAAAAAAAGTCGTACTATGAATTTGCCAATGGCTGGATGAAAAAGGCTAAAATCAATTTGCCTAGAGATTGCTTTGAAGCCTTGTATGATCGGTTAGAAGGGCATACTTGGTATATGCAGACCGTGTTGAACCGTCTTTACGAGATGGCGCCAAAGGAGGTTTGCCTGGACGATGTCAATATGTGTATTCGCAGGATTATGGTGTCCGAGATGGATGCCTATCAACGAATGCAGAATGTCTTGACTTTTAACCAGAATCGTCTGCTGTTGGCCATTGCGCTTGCGGGCTGTGTTTCTGCTATTAATTCAGGTGAATTCGTAAAGAGCAGCGGGTTGAAAACGGCTAGCTGTGTTAATCGTGCTTTGGAGTATTTGCTGGACAAGGAATATGTGATGCAAACGCCAAAGGGATATGTGGTTTACGATAAGTTCTTTGCTCTGTGGCTTAAGGGGATGTAAGTCGGCTAGTATCACCCTTCTAGGCTGCCTTCGATGATCCAGCGGCAGAGTTCTTCGATGCTGGCGTAGTCGGGGAGGGTCTTTATGAAGTTGGGGGATTTGCTGCGGTCGATGAACTTGCTCCAGGTGGCTTCGTTCTTGGCGTCGAGTCCCAGGTGTTCTTCGATGGCGCCCTTGGTCCACACCCAGATTCCCTGGCTGCGGAGTTTGGCGTGAATGCTTCTGATGGGGCGTTCTGCCTCGGGCATGGCGGCCATCATGGCGTAGGCCTGAGCCGCAGTAGTATTGCTGTGCTTGCTTACGGGCAGTCCGTTCACTAGGCGCAGGTGCTGGTGGAAGGCCAGCTCCCTAAAGAGCCCCAGGCAGTATTTAATGTCGGGATCGTTGTAATCCAGGAAGCCGTCGTGGGTGGCGGTTGTAAAGGCGTAGTCCAGGTCCACAATGGCGCGAACCGGCATGTCCATGGCGTCTAGCACCTGCATGCTCTTTCGGGTGTTGCTGACGCCACCTTGGCGTACCAGGGCGCATTTGATCAGTGCGAAGCTTTGCCCTGTAATGCGCTCGAAGAGCGCAGGCAACACCCGCAGCTCTGTCTTGCCTTCGGTAAGCAGTACATAGTCGGCAAAGAGCAGTTCGTTGCTGTTGCTTAGGCTGAAAAGCATCTGGAGCTGGCTGGGCGCGTCTTGCACCACCTGGTGTACGGCGTCTTCCATACGCTTACGCATAAAGGTGCCGCGTTCCTTGTTCTTGCGAATCAGAAGTGAGGTGCTTACGTCTTCGCTGGTGACCATCTGGGCGGAGTGGGTGGCGAACACCACCTGGTAACCTTCGTTGCTCAGGTTCTTGAGGGCCACGCGGACCAGTTCCACTGCCTGCGGGTGCAGGTACAGTTCCGGGGAATCGATGAGCAGCATGGTGCGGCTCAGGTAATGATTGTTGTGGTGCTTCTTGATGTCGGCCAGGTAGCGGATCAGTGCCATCTGGATGGCTCGCTTGGATCCTGCGCCCATGCGTTCGATATTGCGTTCAAAGCCGTCGTCTTCGTCAATGACCTTGAGGGTAGCCTTCTTGAGGAAGGTTTCCAGGGTGGGTACGGGAATGTCCAGCTCCACCTTGACGCTGGGGAACAGGGGTTTCAGCTTTTCGTTGACGTCGTGGTCAAAGGCTCCCAGCTCCTCGGCGCGGTTTTCGCTGTCGGGGGAGAGTATGTCGCTGAACTTGTTCAGAAGCAGGTTGATTTCGCCACCGAAACGCCTTTCAAGGGGCTTGAAAATTTCGTGAAGTAGCTTAGTGAAGGCCTGGTTGCCTTCAAAATCCCAGATGGCGATGGATTCGGGGAACATTCTGTTGAATGCAGCCAAAAAGTCGGGATTTGCTCGGACCCATTCCTGCCTGTTCGCCCCGTTTCGCTTATTTGAGGGCACAAATACGAAGATTTCTACGGATTCCGGGTTTTCTCCCGGGATTCTTTGCACCTTTTTGATGCGAAGTTGACCTACGACCTGGGCGTTTACATGCAAAAAGGGCTTGATTGCCGCAGCGCGTTCCTCGCCAAGACGGGCGATAACCTGCTCGGATATGCCGTCGAAGACGCCTTCTACCTCCACGGCTTCGTTGGGGTCGTCAAAATAGGAGATGTCCAGGGAAAAACTGGACAAAAGCCAGCGGATTCCCATTAAAATGTTTGTTTTTCCGGCGTTGTTGTAGCCGATCAGTGCCGTAAAGTTACTAAGAGGGAATGTCTGACGCTGGATAGAGCGCAGATTCGCGATGGTAATTTCGGATAATCTTAGTGCTTGTGGCTGCATACCTTGAATGTATATAAAAATGGGCCGTTGTCCATAGGCAACGGGATTATTTTTTTGCGTTGTCTGCCATAGGGGGCTGAAAATTATATTTATATTGGTGAAGATGAGTTTGGATTGTATGAAAGTGCGTTTTGCTACCATGGGTGCCATTTTGGTGGGCTGCCTGTCTGCGACTTTTGTTGGTTGTTCTGAATCTAGCAGTGTGGCCGGCAATAGTGCCGAAACCGGGTCTCCGGAATTGGCTGGTATTTTATATTTGGACGACGGCACTCCGGCCCGTAACGCCCGAGTGCGTATTGTGGGCTCCAGTTTTGACTATTTTCACGGTAGTGTTCTTGACGATGTTGTGGAGGTGAACGCCGATTCCAATGGTGCCTTTGCCGTGGATTCTCTGCCTAAGGATTTGTCCAGCTATTCCTTGGAAGCATTCCATGAGGAATCTGGAAAGCGTCTGTTGATCAAGAACTTGAGCAAATCCGACAGTCTTGTTGACGATACCCTCCAGAATCCGGGTTCTGCCATTCTTGATATGGAACAGGAGTCAGGTCTTGATATAGAGGGCCTGACGGGCCGTGCCACCATTGTGGGTACCACATTTACACAGGATGTGGTTGTCAAGGATGACCATGTCTACGTTGATTCCCTGCCGGAAGGATCCTTGGATGTGGAGGTGCGCCTGTTTGCGAAGGATACGATTCTTGCGTCCTTTGACAGGTTGAATGTCGTTGCGGATTCTACCGTGCGTGTTGAAGTCAACTATTTCGTAGAAAAAGAGCCCCAGGTGCCGGATACGGTTGTTCTTGACTATGCGGCATCCCTGAAGCTCCAGAATGTTTCCTTTGATTCTGCGGGTCCGGTGCTTACGGATATTCCTCTTGCATTCCGCATGAACAGTTCTGTTCTGTCTTTCGATAGCGTTACTGTTGCGGATAGCCTGGGCCGTTTCGAGGCTTATCGCATCAATGCCACAGGCAAGCTGTCCAATTCACTGCCCATTAGCATTGCCCGTCTTGATTCGGCGGCAGGGGAGGCTGTGTTCTGGGTCCGACTCGATTCCTTGAATTTGGAAGACTCTGTAAAGATTGTGTACAATTCTCAAAAGGAGTCCCGTTATGCAACAGACGTGTTCCCATCCAATGCTGGCTATCGCCTGGTATGGCACTTTGATGAAGGTGCCGATGTTGTAAGTGATGTGGCCGAAAACAAGATTGTTTCCAATGGAATCCCTAGTGGCGTCAAGGTAATTGATGGGGTAGTAGGCAAGGCCTATGAATTCGATGGCTCCGCCTCGGTGACCGTCAAGAGTTCCGACGATAGTGAACTGAATCTTTCTGCGGACACCTTGAGTTTTGCACTTTGGGTTCGCCTGGACGATAAGGAAAATTCCAACACCATCTTTGCTAAGGATGGAATGTACAGCCTGTCTTACGTGCCTAAGGATGGTTTCGTGGTGCAGGTCCTTGAAGATGCAGACACTGCGCTGTATGTCAACACCTACCATGGTGGCGATAGCTTGATTACCGCCGGGGAATGGAACTTCGTGTATTTCCAGAACCGTAATGGAATCTACGGCTTGTACGTCAATGGAGTCAAGATCCCCCAGGGCGAAATCAAGGCTGCTACAACCACAAAGCGCGACACTTCTGCGGACTTTGTTCTAGGCAAGGGTTTCAAGGGCGCTATCGATGAACTGTTCCTTGGCACGGAAATGCGTTACGAGGAATGGATTTACGTGATGTATGCGAACCAGGATCCCAAGGGCATTTGGCCTGAGTTTACCGCGGTAAAGAAATAAGTCGTACCGTTTTCTTGAAGGAAATCCTCCTGCGATGGGAGGATTTTTTATTTGGTCCGTGAAAATTTGAGCACTAGGATGAAATTTGTCTTTGTAAGAGGTTTTTGTCTTGGGATTCGCTAATTTTTATTCCCGTTATTTTGTATTTTTGAGCGGAAAAATTGGATTTTTTAGTTACAGGTAGGTTTATTCTGCGTTCCCGCTTGTTGTTTTTTGTGTTTATGATGGTGGGCCTGGTTCAGGCTCAGCTTTTGGACATGTCCGAGATGTCCGAAAGTTACATGGTGGAGAATAAGATTCACAAAGTGAAGGTGGAAGGTACCGTCCACATGGACGAACGTTCCGTGCTGAGCCGAATCGGTATTCGCGACGGTCAGAGCTATTCTCCCACGGGCCTTACAGAAAAGGTCCAGTCTTCCGTGACTTCTCTTTACGAATCCGGCCTGTTTGACGATGTTACCGCCTGGATTGACTATGTTGGCGATGGTACCGATGTTGATTTGATCTTTAAAATTAAGGAACTGCCTGCCCTCGATACTGCTGTTCTGGAAGGCTGTGATGAAATTTCCGAGGAAGATCTGTCCCTGAAGATTCGTCTTGTTCCGGGACAGGTGTACAGCAAGAGCCAGCTGGAACGTGATCGCCAGGCTATTTTGGACTACTACCGTTCCGAAGGTTACCTGCTGGCAGAAGTGGGTTACCGCGAAACTCCCACCGATGAAAACCGTAATATGGTGACCTTTATCGTTCGAGAAGGTGAAAAGGTGAAGGTTCGTGCCTTTGATATCCAGGGTAACGACAATGTGCCCGCCGAAGACATCATGGAACACATGATTACCAAGATGGACCAGTGGTGGGGCGGCGGCGAGTTCAAGGAAAATATCTTTGAGGCGGACCGCGATACCGTATTGAATGCAATCCGTCATTTTGGCTACCTGGATGCAGAACTTACAGAATACAGTGCCGAGTACCTGCCGGACTCCACCTGTTTGTTCTATATGGGTCGAATGGTTCCCATGGGTGAGAAACTGGATGCCCTGTACAAGCAGTTGAACCTGGCCTTGGGCGATTCTGCTACCGCTCTCTACAAGATGGCCGGCAAGCCCACTATGCAGGTTACCCACTTCTTCAGGAATCACCGCAATGTGGGTGAAATGCCCTGGGTTTCCCGTCCTAAGCCGCAGGTCAAGACGGAAGAGGATGCCTGGAAGTACTTGAACGACATTATCCGTTATGAGGATGCCCGTAAGGAATGGCTCTGGATTGTGAGGGGCCGTAAGTGGAACAATCCTAAGATTGACTCCTTGTTGAAAATCGAGAAGAAGAACCACTACCAGGAAAAGCTGGTGGTTCGCTACATGATCGAAGACATGTTCCCGGCCTTGAATAAGTACGACAACATCAAGACCTCTAGCGCAATTCTTATTCATATCCACATGATTGAAGGTCGTCGCTACTACATGGGCGGTCTCCATTTCTCCGGTAACGAAGTCCTTAGCGATGGAATGCTGAACTACGCCTTCCGTCTGGATAGCGGCGAAGTCTTTGACCAGTACAAGTATGACGCTTCCCGCAAGGCCTTGCTGGATGCCTACCGTGAAGATGGCTACCTGTTTGCTACCTACGAAGAAGAACGTACCTTTACCAATGATTCCATTGTGAACCTGTCCTACAAGATGACCGAGGGCTTGCCTGCTCAGATTCATAAGGTTCATATCCATGGTAACACCAAGACCAATGAAAAGGTGATTCGTCGTGAAGTTCGTCTGTATCCGGGCGACACCTACCGTCAGTCCGCCCTTGAACGAAGCTTCCGTGAAATCATGCAGCTGAACTTCTTTGACATGGTCGTTCCTGACATCAAGGTCGTAGGTGAACAGGAAGTGGACCTTGACTTTACCGTTCAGGAAAAGGAAGCGGGAACTGGCCAGTTCAGCCTGGGTGTTTCCTATAGCGAAAGCGATGGTGTGGTTGGTACCGCCAGCGTGTCTATTCCCAACTGCTGTATGGGTGACGGTCAGGCAGCCTCCTTCAGTGTTGAATACGGCGAAGACAAGAAGAGTGCTGCAGTCAGCTTCCAGGAACCGTGGTTGCTGGATAAGCCCATTACCTTGGGTGCAAGCTTGAGCTACTCCTGGTGGAACATGAGCCGTTACGATGACCCCGACATTACCCGTTACGGTGGAAGCGTCTATCTGGGTAAGCGCCTCAAGTGGCCCGACGACTACTTCTACGGTCAGATCGGTTACAGCTGGCTTATGAACAAGCAGGGCCCGAACATCGATGACAGCTACGTTGTCTATACCGGTGTGGAATCTGCAATCAACTTCCGACTGCTGCGTGACGACAAGAACCTGCCGCAGTTCCCCACGGAAGGTTCCCGCTACGTGCTCGACATTCAGTGGGCTGACGATGCCATCTTCAGTGACTTCAACTTTGTGAAGACCGAGCTTACCATTAAGTGGTGGTTCCCGCTGTTCCGCGATCGCCTGACTCTTGCCTTGACCAATGAATACGGAGTCATCTTCGGCGACCAGCTGCAGTATCGTACTCTGTACTCTATGGGTGGCGTCATGGGTTACGAAGGCATGATGCGTGGTTATAGCTCCGGCTCCATCGGTTACCGTCGCCTGGGCCGTAGCTTCCAGTACGTAGGTGCGGAACTTCAGCTTGGCCTTGTGCCTCAGACCTTCTATCTGTTGCCCTTCTTCTTTGACGCTGGTAACGTATTCGGCGAACGATACAACCCCAAGACCAAGGTTCCGGAACCCAGCCGCAACCCGCTTAGCGAATGGGATCCCACTAGCCTCAAGAAGGACATCGGCTTTGGCTTCCGCGTTGTTGTACCTATGCTTGGTATTATCGGCTTCGACTTTGCATGGCCCTTGGATGTGGGTGAAACCTACAGTGGCTTGCAGCGTACCGAAGTGGGCAATATGGAATTCAACTTCGTTATTGGCCAGGGCTTCTAAGGAGTTTTATGAAAAAGATTCTTATTTTGTTCGTAATGACTTTGGCGCTGGGATTGTCTAGTGGCTTTGCCGAAGATGGTCTCCGCGTTGCTCACGTAGATTCCAAGCTGATCTTCGATGGTTACAAGGGAACCAAGAAGGCCCAGGAAGAATACGATCGCCAGGTGGCTAAGTGGGAACAGCAGGGTAACTTGCTGCAGAAGGAACTTGCCGCCATCAAGGAAAAACTTGATAAGCAGGTTCTGATGCTTAGCGACGAAAAGAAGCGCGAACTGGAAGCGGAATACGCCAAGAAGGATACAGAACTTAAGAACTTCATTGACCGTGTGTACGGCCGTAAGGGCGAACTGATTTCCGAAAACGAAAAGGTGAGCGGTCCCATTATCCAGTTGATCCGTAAGGCGGTTACCGAAATTGCCTTGCAGGAAGGCTACGACATGGTGGTTGACCGCGCTACCGGTGCGGTACTTTTCTGGAAGAAGGAAAACGACCTGACCCAGAAGGTTTTGGATTATCTGAATAACAGATAATTGCATAGCCCTAGGATTTGCTGAATTTATTCAGCGTCAAAAAAGTTATCTTGGTACCGCAGGGTTTTCCTGCGGTATTTTTTTTTGTTAGGAGTATTTATGAAAAAAAGAGTTTTTGCCCTGGTTGTAGCATCCCTTGCAGCAGTAAGCTTTGTTGCCTGCGGTGACGACAGCAGTTCCACCAACGCATCCAATGAACCGGGTAAGGTGCAGCCGTCTGCATTGCCTGACACGGTTCAGACCTTGGATTCTCTGCTTAACGAATACAAGTGCCGTGAATCTTACAAGTGCGCCCACGTGTATCTTGTCGAAATGTCGAACATGATGGAATGCGATGGGGATGCCTGGGTTTATCTCAGTGACTATCTGCCATCTGTTTGTGAAGAAGTTGCAGAACCGTCTTCGAGTTCTGACACCCAGGCAGAAAGTTCCAGTGATGTCATTGAAGAAAGCTTGTCTTCTTCTAGCGAGAGTTCGGAGTCTATTTTTGAACCTGCAACAGATTGCTATGAAGGTGGTGCGCAGATTACCATCAGCAATATTGAAAACTTGAATATGCAGTGCGGCGGTTCTACGGAAGGCTGGACTGTTTATGATAAAGACCATTGGACACTTTACACATGTACGGATGGCGACTGGGTTGAAGAAGAAGCGATCCCTTGCGTAATGGACTAGATGAATTTTTTATATTTTAGTAGTAAATAAAAAACGCTCATACCTCAAAGGGAGCGTAGCGACCGACCTCACACCTCAAAGCGAAGCGAGCTCACTATGGCCGAAAATAAAGCAGAAAAGTTTGTATTCTACATGTACAAGATGTGCAAGTCTTATCCCAACAAGGAAGTCTTGAAGGATATTTCCTTAAGCTTCTACTATGGCGCTAAGATTGGCATTATCGGCCAGAATGGTGCTGGTAAGTCTACGCTTTTGCGTATCATGGCCGGTATCGATAAGGAATTCCAGGGCGAAGCCTGGATTGAACCGGGCCGCACCGCAGGTTACCTGCCTCAGGAACCTCAGCTGGATCCGAACCTTACTGTCAAGGAAAACGTGATGCAGGCTGTGGCTAAGAAGCAGGCTATCCTGGATCGCTTCAACGAAATCTCCATGAAGTTCGCTGAACCCATGGAAGATGACGAAATGAACAAGCTTCTGGATGAACAGGCTAAGCTTCAGGACATCATCGACGCTCAGGACCTGTGGAGCCTGGACCGCAATATTGAAATTGCAATGGACGCTCTCCGCTGCCCGCCGGGCGACTGGCCGGTGACCAACCTTTCCGGTGGTGAAAAGCGCCGTGTGGCTCTGTGCCGCTTGCTTTTGGAAGAACCGGACCTGCTCTTGCTGGACGAACCTACCAACCACCTGGATGCAGAAACCGTGGCTTGGCTGGAACGCCACCTCCGCGAATACAAGGGCTCCGTGATTCTCGTGACCCATGACCGTTATTTCCTGGATAACGTTACCGGCTGGATTCTTGAAATCGACCGCGGTCGTGGCATTCCTTGGGAAGGTAACTATGCCCAGTGGCTGGACCAGAAGCTGGAACGTATGAAGAACGAAGAGAAGGGCGAATCTGACCGTCAGAAGCGCCTGGCTCGCGAACAGGAATGGGTCAAGCAGAGTCCCAAGGCTCGCCAGGCCAAGAACAAGGCCCGTCTTAAGGCTTACGAAGACTTGCTGGCCGAAGACTCCAGAGAAAAGATTAACGTGGCTCAGATCCACATCGCTAATGGTAACCGTCTGGGTGACATCGTTATTCAGGCAGAACATCTGCAGAAGGCCTTTGGTGAAAAGGTGCTGTTCGACGATATGAACTTCAGCCTGCCTCGCTCCGGCATCGTGGGCATTATCGGTCCTAACGGTGCTGGTAAGACCACCTTGTTCAAGATGATTACCGGTTCTGAAAAGCCCGATGCAGGTACCTTGAAGATTGGCGAAACAGTCCAGATTATTAGTATGGAACAGGGCCGCGATTCTCTGGATGATACCAAGACCGTTTGGGAATCCATTACCGGCGGTAACGACGAAATTATGGTGGGCGACCGCAAGATGAATGGCCGCGCCTACTGTGGCTTGTTCAACTTCACTGGCGCTGCCCAGCAGAAGAAACTGAACACTCTTTCTGGTGGTGAACGCAACCGCGTGCTCATGGCCAAGAACCTGCAGCAGCCCGGTAACCTGTTGTTCCTGGACGAACCTACCAACGACTTGGATATCGAAACCCTCCAGGCTTTGGAACAGGCTATCCTTAAGTTCGCAGGCTGCGCCGTGATCATCTCCCATGATCGCTGGTTCCTGGACCGTATCGCAACCCACATCCTTGCTTACGAAGGCGACTCCAAGGTGGTCTGGTTCGAAGGTAACTGGAGCGAATACGAAGCCGACCGCCGCAAGCGTCTGGGCGAAGATGCCGAAAACCCCAAGCCCATCAAGTACAAGACTCTCACACGAAACTAGTTTCCTTTGGAAACTTGTTTCGTGAATTACGAATTACGGGTTATGAATTATGAGAAAGTCGCGGAATGTTATATTTCGTACTTTGTAATTCATAATTCGTAATTAAATTGCGTAGCAATTTGCATGATTTTTCACGTTCTTAAGCATGAACTGCGATTGATTTTCCGGGAGCCCCGCTTCTGGATTCCCTTCATTATACCGCCGGTACTGTTGGCGGCGTCCCAGGGGATTGCTGTGAACCGCTATGGCGGGCAGATCATGGAGGGCATGGAAGGTTACATGATGCTTTTGCTGGGTTGCCTCATGGCGCCTATGGGCGCTCCCTTAGCAGCCGATAGTTTCGCTGGTGAACGTGAAAGAAATTCCCTGGAACTGTTGCAGCTTTCTCCTGTAAAACCAGCCCATTTGTTTTGGGGCAAACTGCTGGCGGTGTTGCCGTTCCCTCTGATGTTTTCCTTGATTTGTCAGCTGGTTTATTTTGCGGCGCATTCTGATGTTGTTCGCGGGGAGGCTGCTGCTGGCGCAATTCTCGGTTCCATGTCCGCATGCCTTTTGGTGAATGCATTTTCGTTGCTTCTTTCATTAAAAGCGAAGACGGTGCGTGCAGCTACTCAGGGAACGCTGTTCTTTATTATCCCGCTGCTGCTTTTGGTACAGTTCGGGTATCAGACTTTTTTGCAGAGCTTGGTGATGCCTGTGATATGCTTGGCGGTATCGCTGTTTGTGTGTAGCGTGGCTACTGCGGTGGGTGTGCGAAAGTTTATCAGCTTGTAGTTGTAAAGGAACTCGGAACTTGCTGAGTTTTTTATTTTGGGGTTAAGGAGAAAATTATGTTTGGCGTAAAATTTTTGAATGCGGTGGCATCGTTTTTGATGCTTGCGGTTTTGGCCAATGGGGCCATTATTGACCAAAAGCAAGTAAAGGGGGCCTCTTACAGGGTTTACCTGGAAGATGGCGTTACCTTGCCTGACAGTGCTGAGGTTGCCCAGGGTACAACGGTTTACGTAGATGTGGATGTTCAAAGAAACGATGACGGCATCTTTTATTTGGATGCGGCCTACTCGGCCGTGAATGCTTACGGCACCCCGGGTTACTACATCAATGGCCAGATGAAAAAGATTGAGGCGGGTAAGCGATACTCCTTTGTGATGTCGGAATGGAATGTCCGAGTCAATCTTTCTGTTTTTCGATTGTATTCCATTAAGTACACTGTAGATGGGAACGGCTCCGTTAGCATAAAGAATACGGTAAGGGATAACTATAATGGCGATGACTATTATATTTCGGGAAATACCGTATTCCTGGTTAATGCCGATGATGGCTATTATATGTCTTCGGCTGCCATAAGAAACTGGCCTAATAAGAAAGTCATTTCTTCTGTAAATCAGTCAAACGAAATATTTCAATTCTCTATTGACGGACAGGGCATGGATTACATTGTGGATGTGGTCTTTAAACCCATTGACGAATCGATTATGAATTCTATAGATAAGCACTGTGAAGCCGTAGATTTGCCAACTTCTGCAAAACCGGGTGCGTCGATGAATTTTACCATTCTTTGTGAAGACGGGTATAGTGTGCAGCGCCTGCATATATCCTGTGCTGAGAAGGATCCGACCTGCGGTGATAACAATGTGTCAAAAGATTCGAAAGGGGTTTACACTTTGTTTAAGTCCAATGCTGCTACAACAGTGACGAGCGATGTGTATTACAAAATGTTTTTTGTGGATGAAGGCGAATCCTATGCTCAAGATTTTTTCAGTGCCGGCGTAAAAGAGTATTTCTATGAAGGCGAGCCTATTTCCATTACGGCGAAACTTGCGGAAGATGAAATTATAAAGTCTATTCAGTATAGCTATGAAAGCGATACTGGATTGGTTAAGGATAGCTTGAAGTTTTCTTCTTGCTCTGCGACTTTCGATGATTGCGTAAGGGTGCCTAGCTTTACAATGCCTGGGACTCCGGTGACGATAACCGTTGTGCGTGAAAGTACCCTGAGTAGTTCCAGTGTTGCTGATGAAAATAGCAGCTCAAGTGGGGTTGACGAAAGCAGTAGCTCCGAGGATGATTTCGGGGACTTGACGGGTATTGAATTCAGCACGTTACAGGATGGCTTGAAATATCGGGTTTCTGTAAGCGGTCGCAGCGTGATGGTTGACGGCTTTGATGCAAACGCCATTGTTGCCGTATTTGACATGCAGGGTAGGGTGATGGTTGCCCAAAAGATGGCGCCTGGTTTTGCTGTTGAACTTCCTCGGTCTGGACGCTATTTGGTGAAGATGGGAAACGTCACTAAAGTGGTTGACGTTCGCTAAATTCGGTGCGGTTCCGCCGTGACGGTTATTGAACGTCTTGTAATATGCGGCGAAACTGTTCCACACAGAATGCAGGGTTTTCAAAGAAATTGTCGGCGAGGATTTCCATGATTTCTTCGGAGTATTCCGTCTGCTTGCTAAGCAGCTTGACTGCGTTGATTTTACGGGTTAAATCGGTGGCGCCTGCGGGGGAGTCCGCGGCCAGTTCTTCGCCAAAATGTTTCAGCAGTGTCCAGAAGTAAATGGCAAACTGAACTTTAGTTAGGCTGTCACCGTCAAACAGGCTCTTGGCGTAGTAGCGGAAAATCATGTAGGCAATGATGCGGGCGCCATCTTCGTCAGAGAATAATGACTGTGGTTGCTGCCAGCCTTTGCGGATCATGCGCTCGTAGGCTTTGTCCCAGGCGGGGCCGTAGCTTTCGCCCTTGTTGAGGATTTCTATCCAAGTTTTGCGGACCGTTTCGTTGAACGGTGTTTCTGCGTTGGGATTTTTGTTGGAGGGAATTTCGTTGCCAGAGGTTGCTTCCGCAAAATCCAGAATTTCGATGAGTCGTTGGTTTAGGGGAACGCTGTTGTTGTTTAGGATGGCGAAGATTGCTTCCCGCTCTTCAAAGATGGCATCGCGGGCTTCTTCTGCGCCTTCCGGCATTTCGTCGGGTTCGTCGTTGGTTTCTGTGTCGATGAGGGTGAGGACGGCGCGGTCCTGTTTCGCAGCATCGGAACCTGCGGTAAGCAGCAGTCTCGCCGCTTCCTCGCAGCAGAGCCCCACGCCTTTTTCCATGATGTCGCCGTAGACCTCCACAAAACGGGGATGTTCCCTACAGATGTCGCAGAGGACATTTTCACCATCGGGGCCTATATCTGTCCCGTTGCACCCCATTTCGCAAATCATTTCGCAGAGTCCGTTCTCCTTCAGGAAGGGGCATCGGTCTCCTGGCAAGAGCTTGAAATGGCCGTCTTCGATGTTGCTCAGCAGTTTCTGAAGAAATTGCTGACGACGTTCGTCCGCCTTACCGCTTCTATAAAGATCGCGGTACTTGTCGTGCGTTTTTTCATCGACATCTACTTCCCAGCCCACGCAACAGGTATCGGAACATCTGCCTCCGAGGCATTGAAACTGGTGGTAGAAACTGGGTACGCGAAGAAGCATTTGGTGGGGCCTTGTGGGGAAATTTTGACGGAAAATTTAGAAAATAAGTGTCTTTATGTTCACTACTTGCGCGGCGGACCTGCTGTGCTGGATGTCTTTTTTAGGGGAAATCTGGGTGTGAAAAGTGACGAAAATTTCATTTGGTGGGGAAATGTGGTGCAAGAGTGTAATAAAATGGTATGTAATCTTGCCAAAGTGGGTTGAAGTGGGTATATTTGGTACGTGTGTATATAATTCCATGTGTTGTGTAAAGTGTAAATGGAATAGTGTGTAATGAACGAACGTAACCGTTTTATAGGTCAAGCCAAGTCGGCTATCGACGGAAAGGGTAGGTGCGCCTTCCCTCGGGAGTTCCGTCGTCAATTGACCGCAGAAGACGGTACGGAATTCGTGCTGACGATCTGGGCTGACGGAAGACTCCGTCTGTTTGTAACGTCAGAATACGAGAAGTTCATGAACGAGTTGGATCAGTGGTCCGACCGCGAACTAGCAGAACAATTCCGACTGAGCCTCCGTTCCTCTTTAGTGGAACTGGATGGTCAGAATCGCATTTTACTCCCTAAGGATAAAATCCAGTATGCCGAGCTTACGAACAGCATTACGTTCGTAGAATACCGCGGCAAGTCTTTGGAATTGTGGAATACAGACAAGTACGAAGCCAAGCTTGCTTCTCAGACAGAAGAAGCCAAGGCTCAGTTCAACAAGCTCTGTTTTAATGCTGGTTTTGCGGGGGGATTGAATGTCCAAAAATGATCCTCAAGTAAAATCCTTACATACAAAAGAATTTTCTGAAGCTGCCGTCGCAGGTGTTGAAGGTGGCGTGTTCTATCATGATCCTGTAATGCTTAAGGAATGTCTCGAAGGCCTTAAGCTTAAAGGTAGTGAGGTACTTACCGATGGTACGTTTGCAGATTGCACTCTGGGCGGTGGCGGTCACTCTTACGCTATTGCCACTCGTCTTTCTAATGCAGGCACTCTCCACGCTTTCGACCGTGACGATGATGCCGTAAAGTTTGCAACCAAGCGCCTGGCTGGTGTTGCTCCCAAGTTCATTGTTCATCCGGTTCCCTTTGGCGAACTGGGTAACGAAATTCCGGCAGACACCTTGGACGGTGTTCTTTATGATCTGGGCATTAGCAGTCATCAGGTTGATGATTCCAGCCGCGGCTTTACCTTTGTTGGTAACAATCCTCTGGATCTTCGCATGGATCGTCGCGAAGAAGTTAGCGCCCAGGAATGGCTCCGCAGTGTAAGTGCAGACGACTTGGCAGAAGCTCTTCGCAAGAATGCCGATATGGATCGCGCATTCAAGCTTGCAACCCGTATTATTGAAGTCGCCGCAGAAACAGGCCGTGCTGGCCGCGACATTCTGCCCAGCGATATCAAGGCTGTTGTAGAAGCGGTGTTCCCGGACAAGCGTCGTGATGCAAACAGCTTGCTTGCCCGCGTATTCCAGGCTGTCCGTATGGAAGTAAACGGCGAACTTCGCCAGATTGAAAACAGCCTCCGTGCCGCAGTGGATTGCCTTAAGGTTGGCGGTCGCCTGGTTGTGATGAGCTATCACTCTGTGGAAGACCGTTGCGTCAAGGATACCTGCGCAGAATTTGAAAAGGCCTGCATTTGCCCTGAACATATGCCTGTGTGCGTTTGTGGTGGCAATCACCAGCGTCTTAAGAAGGTGAATCGCAAGCCGATTCTTCCGACAGAAAAAGAAATTGCAGTCAACAGCAGGGCTCGCTCTGCGAAACTTAGGGTATACGAAAGGGTATGAGTAGCGAAAATACAAATCCCGTGATTTACTCTAACCGCACCATTGTGCGGGGTTTCCTTGTTGTTGTGGTGGTGGCAGGACTTCTGCTGATTCTGCCTCTCTACATGCAGAATCGAATTTCTCGCTTGTATATCAAGTCCCATGAACTTTCCGAAGAAATTGGTCGCTTGCAGCGTCAGATTCTTGTGCAGGAATTGGAAATGAATAAGCTGTCTTCCCTTGAAGCTTTGTCTGAGTACGGGGAAGAAACTGGCTTGGGCCTCAATGATGTGCCGACCAAGGTGCGTGTTGTAGGAGGTGCTCGATGAATATCAATGTTGATGCACTCTCTATCGCGAAGACTTTGGTTCTTGGTGTTGTCGGGGTTCTTGCTTGGCAGACTTTTAACATCCAGGTGCTGAATCGTGAGGTTTACCAGAATCAGACCAAGAGCATGGTGACCCGTACCAAGAACATCTTTGCTGAACGCGGCCAGATTATGGACCGTAACGGTGTTGTTCTTGCTGACAACCTGCGCGATACCATCAATCCTGAAGACTTCAGCAGAATCTTCTTGCAGGGTAAGCTTGCATCTCAGATTGTTGGCAAGGTTGGCTATAACGGAACCGGTAGCATGGGCCTGGAAAAGGTTTTTGACCTGCGCCTCCGTGGCAACGAAGGTTTCCGTGTCAGCATTCAAGACGCCAAGAAGAATGAAATCTATGGCCGTTCCGAGAACGTGGCTGAAGCTGAACCGGGTAAGAATCTTGTCTTGACAATTGACAAGAACATGCAGGAAATTGTTGAAAAGGCCCTGAAGGATGGCGTAATCGAATTTGAGGCTAAGAATGCAAGCGCCGTTGTAGTTGATCCTTATACCGGTGAAATTCTTGCCATGGCCAGCTATCCGACTTTTGACCCTAACTCCAAGAATCAGGGTGTTGGTCGTATGGCCAAGAATGACATTGTGGCCATGGCCTACGAACCGGGTTCCACATTCAAGGTTATCACCGCTGCTGCAGCACTGGAAAATGGTGTTGTTTCTCCGGATACAATCTTTGCAAATGAGGGCAAGTGCTGGAGCTGGAATCCCCGTTCCGAAAAGATTTGCGACACCCATATCTACGGGGATATGGATATGGCTGAAGCCATGGTTCAGTCCTCTAATATTGTTTTCGGTAAGATTGCCGATAAGGTGGGCGCCGATAAGCTTTATCGAATGGCTCGTAACTTTGGTCTGGGCATGAAGACCTCGGAAAGCTTCTATGGCGAAGAATCCGGTAAGCTGCTGCGCCCCTATGAACTTAAGGCCGATGATCGAACCTTGAAGACGATGGGCTTTGGCCACGCCATGATGGTTACTCCTATCCAGCTGGTGATGGCATACTCTGCTGTGGCAAACGGCGGTAAGCTGATGGAACCCATGCTTGTAAAGGAATGGCGTGATTCCGAAGGTCATCTTGTAGAAAAGAAGGAACCGGTTGAAGTTCGCCGCGTGATTTCTGAACAGACTGCAGCCAGCATCCGTCAAATGCTTCATCGTGTGGTGAACAACGGTACCGCAAAGAAGGTTATGAGCAAGAAGATTCCGGATGTGATTTTCGGTGGCAAGACTGGTACCGCAGAAAAGTACAATCAGGAAACTCGCAAGTATGACCGTGATCATCAGGTGGCTTCCTTTATTGGCCTTGCTCCTGTTGAAGACGCTCGCTACGTTTGCATGGTCTTGGTGGACGATCCTCAGACAGCTCAGCATCATGGCGGTAATACCGCTGGTCCGATTTTCCGTCGCATTATGGAAGGCGTCTACTATCATCCGGAATTGTCTCCTGCATCCCATGCACTCTCTCTTGTTGATGCAAAGTCTAATTGCAAGAACGATTTTGTTGGCATGATGGCTAAGGATGCAAAGACCATGGCTGAAGCAAAGAATTGCAAGGTCCAGTTTGAGGGTGAAGGAAATCGTGTGATTTCTGAACGCCGCGATATGAGTGATTCCGTAGGCATCACCCTGGTCCTTGGAAATGTGGATGCGGGCAAAATGCCCAACCTGAAGGGCCTTTCCTTGAAGGATGCTCTGGAAATTGCAGGAAGCATTCGCATGAATGTTGAATATACAGGCAAGGGTCGTGTTGTTGCCCAATCCCCGAAGGCCGAAGAAGAATTGCGTAAAGGGCAAGTTTGCAAACTAACGTTGAAGGAGAGGGGCTAATGCTGTCTGAAACTTTGATGAAGAACCTGGATGTTCGTGGTTTGTGTGACGATTCCCGTCGTGTGAAGGCTCACGACTTGTTCTTCTCGCTGCCTGCTGAAAACTATGAGGAATTCGCCCGCAATGCAATTGCCGCGGGTGCTGTTGCCGTTGTTGGCGAGACTGTGGCTCCTGAGGGATTGACTTCCAAGTGGATTCAGGTGTCCGATGTGAAGACTGCTCGCCTCGATGCTGCTAGGATTTTCTATAAGGATCCTTTTGCTAAGCTTACCTGCCACGCAGTTACGGGCACCAATGGCAAGACCACCAGCGCATTCCTGATGGATGCCATGCTGACGGCTGCTGGCAAGAAGGTTGCCCTGCTTGGCACGATCAAGAATAAGGTGGGCGATGTTTCTGTTCCCGCCAACTTGACTACCCCGGGTCTCTTGGACTTGTACGCATTCGCTGCCAAGGCTGTGGATGCGGGCTGCACTGACCTTGTGATGGAAACATCTTCTCATGCTCTTCATCAGTCCCGCATGGCAGGCGTCAGCTATAGAAGCGGCTTGTTCAGCAACCTGACTCAGGATCATCTTGACTACCACAGGACCATGGAAGCCTATTTTGATGCAAAGAAGCTTCTGTTCACGAAGTTCCTTGCTGCAGATGGCGTTGCCGTTGTGAATATCGACGATGAACACGGCGCTGCACTCAGTGATGAACTGAAGGCCATGGGCAAGAATGTGATGGCTGTTTCCCGTCTCGGTAACGCTAAGGCCGACGTGAAGCCTGAAGGTGCTGTGGAAAATACCGAAGATGGCTTGAAGTTTGTTCTGCCGGCTATTAGCGGCGACAAGTTTGAAACTCCTCTTTGCGGTGATTTCAATGTGGACAATGTCCTGTTGGTTCTTTCCTGGGCAAAGGCTGTAGGCGTATCTGAAGAAGCTATGCGTAAGGCCCTCGCCGAGATCCGTGTTCCGGGCCGTTTCGAAAAGGTCTGGAACAAGGATGGAAAGCATGTGATTGTTGACTATGCTCATACTCCCGATGCTCTGGAACGTGTGCTTGCCACTGCCCGCTCTCTCTGCCGTGGCAAGCTCTCTTGCGTATTCGGCTGTGGCGGTGACCGCGATAAGACCAAGCGCCCCATTATGGGTGCCATTGCGGAAAAGATGAGCGACAAGGCTTGGCTCACTTCCGATAATCCTCGTACCGAAAATCCGACTGACATTATCAATGATGTTCGTGCCGGTATGAGTACCGACAAGTTCGAGGTGGTTGAAAAGCGTGAAGAAGCCATTGCCAAGGCTTGTGCAGAACTTAAGGACGGTGACTGGCTGGTTGTCGCTGGCAAGGGTCACGAAGACTACCAGATTATCGGTAAGACCAAACATCATTTTGACGACCACGAGGAAGTGGTGAAGGCTATGGAAAATGTTTAAGCTGGATTTGAAAATTAAGGAACTGCTTGAAATTCTTGAAACCCAGGCTGTGGGCGTTAATGGCCGTACCCAGAACCGCAAGGTGAATCTTTGCATGGATTCCAGGGAACCTGCCAATGGTGTTGTTTTTTGGCCTCTTAAGGGTGCTCGTTTTGACGCCCACCAGTTTGTACCTCAAATGGAAAAGAATGGAGCTCTGATGAGTGTTGTGAATCAGGATGCCGTAGGTATTGAAACCTTTAAGATGTACGCACCGGTGGAAGATACCACCAAGGCACTTCTCAAACTGGCTAAGGGCTATCAGCGTAACTTTAAGGTTAAGAAGGTTGCCATTACTGGCAGTAATGGCAAGACTACGACCAAGGAAATGACCAAGGCAGTACTTTCCATGAAGTATAACACTCATGCAACAGCCGGTAATTACAACAACCATATCGGCGTTCCTATGACCTTGTTCCAGCTGAAGCATTCTCACGAAGCTGCCGTTATCGAAATGGGTACTAGCGGCCCCGATGAAATCCGCCCCCTTTCTTTGGCTGCAGAACCGGATATCGCCGTGATTACCAATATCGGTGCTAGCCATCTGGAAAAGTTGAAGGATTACGATGGCGTATTTGCCGAAAAGAGAACCATCGTGGCTGGCCTTAAGAAGAATGGTCTTTTGATTGTAAATGCCGACGATGAACGTCTTTGCAAGCTTCGCAGCAATACCAGCTATAAGGTGGTAACCTTCGGTATCAAGCGTGGTATTTACAAGCCTGAAAAGCTGAGCTGGAACGAAGATAACTGCGCAACCTTCTACATTGGTCGCACCAAGTTCAGCCTGAAGGTTCCGGGTATCCACAACGTTTATAACGCTCTGGCTGCAATCGCCATTGGCGAAGCTTATAAGGTTTCCAAGACCGATATCGCCAAGGCTCTCTCCAATTTCCATTCCACCAATATGCGTATGGAAATCAAGGTGGCCAACGGTTTCAAGATCGCTTCTGACTGCTACAATGCAAATCCCTCTTCTACCAAGATGGCTTTGCTGACTCTGGGTAGCGCTAGCGCAAACCGTCGTATCGCCATTCTTGGCGACATGCTGGAATTGGGTAGCCTTGCCGACAAGTTCCATCAGGAAATCGGCGCCATGGTTCCCGAAATGAATTTCGATATGCTTTTTACCGTTGGTGAAAAGTCCAAGCTGTATGTGAAGGGCGCAAAGGCCAAGGGCATGAAGAAGGCTTACCACTTCGAAAATGTGGAAAGCCTTATCGCTAGCCTTACCGTAGTGGTTGCTGAAGGCGACTTGCTCTTGGTGAAGGGTAGCCGCGGTATGCATATGGAGCAGGTGGTTGACGCCATGCTAAAGCTGACAAAGGTAAGTGTTTAACAGATCTGTAAGGTTTGAATCGAAGGACTAAGATGGACGAGCAAGTGCAACATCAGGGAATGAACAAGCTGCTGCTTATAGTAGTCTTGTTGCTGATTTGCTTCGGCGTGGCTGTGGTATATACCGCATCCGCTCCCTTTGCTGTTGCCCACGGACGTCCTGCAGAATACTATATGCTGGAACATCTGAAGAAGGCTGTTCCGGGTCTGATTGTGATGCTGTTTATTGGCCGCTTTATTGACTATGGCAACCTAAAGGTTTGGGGCCGCCTGTTCTTTGTAGGCGCTGCCATCTTGACTTTTATCGCCTTGATCCATGGCCATGGTGTCAAAGGTGCCAACCGTTGGATTTTCGGCTTGCAGCCTTCCGAATTCATGAAACTTGGCTTGATTATTTGGGTAAGCGTAAAGTTGTCTGAGGCTGGAGATAACATCAAGTCTCTTGCAGGAACATTGATCCAGCCGGGGATCCCCTTTGGAATTACGGCCATACTGCTGGTGCTGCAGCCGAACTATTCCATGCTGATTATGGTAACCGGTATTGTCGTTAGCATTATGGTTGTTGCTGGCGTGAATTATAAGTACCTGGGCTATACTGCCCTGGGAGCCATACCTTTGGCCTTTGGCATCTTGATGAGTACTCATCACTCTAGAAACCGTATTCTTGCGTTCTTTGCAGAAGAAGGAAAAATGCAGGCTTCGAACTGGCAGGGTGATCATGCTTTGCAGGCTCTTGGCAATGGCGGATGGTTTGGCACAGGTTTTGGACAGGGTGTTCAGAAGCTTGGTTACTTGCCTGAAGCACATAAGGATGTTGTATACGCAGTAATTGGTGAAGAGTTCGGCTTTATCGGCTTGTTTGTGATTCTTGCTCTCTTTGCAGTTCTTTTTGCTCAGGGCTTCAAGATTGCGCAGAATTCTGCAACCCGTTTTGGCAAGTACTTGGCTTTTGGTTTGACTCTTTCGCTGTTCCTGAACTTTTTGGTTCATGTATGCGTTTGCGTTGGATTGTTCCCCATGACGGGTCAGCCTTTGCCGTTCTTCAGCTACGGCGGAACGAATTTGATTTATACCTCACTTGCTGTAGGGATCCTGTTGAACATTTCTCGTCCTACCTCTGGAAAGAAAGTCAAGGAACCTTACACCAGTGGTAGTTCGCTAGAAAGTAGCGTGTTTAGGAATTTTGATTTTTCAAGGAGAAACGCATGAAGAAGTTTCTTTTCGTATGCGGCGGCACCGGTGGCCATATCTTTCCGGCGGTAGCCATTGCTGATAGCCTCAAGAAGATGGGCGTGACCGACATTACTTTTGCCGGCCGTAAGGATTCTATGGAAGAACGTCTTGTGGCTAAGAACTGGCCTTACGAATACATTTCCGCAGTGCCTCTTCATCGTGGACCATTCCTTAAGAATTTGGCTCTGCCTTACAATTTGACAAAGTCTCTTGTTCGCGCCAAGAGCGTTATCAAGAAGGTTAAGCCCGATGTAGTTGTAGCTACCGGTGGTTACGTTTCTCTTCCCATTGTTCTTGCTGCAGGCTCCATGGGCGTGCCTGTCTATCTGCAGGAACAGAATGCGGTTGCTGGCGTTGCCAATAAGATTGGTGCCCGCTATGCAAAGACCGTCTTTGTGACTTCTCCTGAAGCAGGTTCTTTCTTCCCTGCAGAAAAGGTTCAGGTTTTCGGAAATCCGGTTCGTGAACTTCCGTCGGGTGATTCCCTGGCCCGTCCTGCTGAATTTGCCGAAGGCAAGAAGGCTGTGTTTATCGTCGGTGGCTCTCAGGGTGCTGCTGGCATCAACAATAAGATTGAAGATAGCATTAAGGCTATTACCGCCCGTGACGATGTCTCTGTCGTTTGGCAGGTTGGGGTCAAGAACGTTGCTGCAATCAACGACCGCCTGGGTGAAATGCCCAATGTGGCAGTCCGTGGCTTCCTTGATGGTATCTATTCCTACATGAAGCATGCCGACTTGATTATTAGCCGTGCAGGTGCATCCGCCTTGGCTGAAATTCTTGCCTTTGGCAAACCCTCCATTCTTTTGCCGTTCCCCCATGCCACTGCAAACCACCAGGAACACAACGCTCGTGTTGTGGAAAAGGCTGGTGCAGCTCTTGTTGAATTGGATGCCGAAGACAATCACCTTTGGGAAAAGGTGGAATCTCTCCTGGCCGACGAAGGTCGCCTTGCAAATATGGCTGTCGCTGCAAAGAAGCTTGGCATGCCCGATGCTGCAGATCAGATCGCCAAGGTGATTATGGAAAAGGAATGCGGCTCTGTGAAGTCTGAAGAAGTAAAGGAGAATGCATAATGCAGATTAATGATTGCAAGCGTGTCCGTCGACTCCATTTTGTTGGCATTGGTGGCGCAGGCATGTCTGGCATTGCAGAAGTTCTTCATGCCAATGGCTTTATCGTCAGTGGCTCCGACATGAGTGAAAGTGCCGTTGTGGATTATTTGCGCAATCTGGGTATTCGCGTAGATCCCAAGCACGATGCCAAGAATGTAGAAGACGCTGATCTGGTTGTCTATTCCTCCGCCGTTCCCCATGACAATCCGGAACTGGTTGAAGCTCGCAACCGTCGTATTCCTGTTATCAAGCGTGCAGAAATGCTTGGCGAACTGATGCGTATGAAGTATACGCTCTCTATCGCCGGTACTCACGGCAAGACCACTACCACTTCCATCGTTGGCCAGATTTGGGAAGAAGCCGGATTGGATCCCACAATCATCGTTGGCGGTGTTGTAAAGGGTCACGGAAGTGGCGCCAAGGTGGGTAAGGGCAATTACCTCATTGCTGAATCCGACGAATTTGACCGCAGCTTCCTTTCTATGATGCCTTCTTCTGCCATCATTACCAACATTGATGCAGACCATTTGGATACTTACGAAAATATCGAAGACATCAAGGACGCTTTCGTACAGTTTGCAAATAAGATTCCGTTCTACGGCCAGATTATCCTTTGCCTTGACGATTCCAACGTGCAGCAGATTTTGGCTCGCTTGAAGAAGCCTGTGATTACTTACGGATTCTCTCGCCAGGCTAAGTACCGCGTGGACAACCTTCGCTTTGAAAAGGGTTTCCCTGTATTTGAAATTTTGAATGACGGTGTTTCTCTGGGTGAATTCAAGCTCCAGATTCCTGGCCGCCATAACGTGCTGAACGCTACCGCTGCAGTGGCCCTTGCCATTGAAGAAGGCATTTCTGCCGATATCGCCCGCAAGGCTGTAGCTGCTTTCGAAGGTGTTAAGCGCCGCTTTGAATTTATCGGTGAAAAGAATGACGTGATGGTCTTTGATGACTATGCTCATCATCCGACTGAAGCAACTGCAACCTTGCTTGGCTTCCGCGATGCATTCCCGGACAAGCGTGTAATCGTTGCTTTCCAGCCTCATCTTTTTACTCGTACCCGCGACCAGCACGAAGCTTTTGGTAGTGCTTTTGCCAACTGCGATGTTCTGCTTGCAACCGATATTTACCCTGCCCGTGAAAAGCCTATTGAAGGTGTGACCGGCAAGTTGGTTTCTGATAGTGCAACGAATCGCGGCCATCGTGATGCTCGCTTTATCGGAAGCCTAGATAATTTGATTCCTGAACTCAAGAAGACTCTTCGCCCTGGTGACGTGGTAGTCCTGATGGGTGCAGGCAGCATCTATAAACTGGGCGAAACAATTCTTGAGGAATGTCTCTAAGGGTCTTTCGCAATTGTAGAAGCTGATTGGAGTAACTGAGTGAACGAACGTAAAACCACATTGCTTGGACGCCGCATGGGCTATAACGAGCAGAAGAAAAGAATGGAACGCAACCAGAAGATAAAGGCTGCGTGTTCCCGAGCTTTTCACTGGTTTAAACGTGGTGGCTGGATTGCATGCGTGGTCGTTGTTGCTGCAATTGCTGTTCTGTGGCAGCAGCGATTCTACCTGCAGCAGGTCAGCCCTCTCAAGCTTCGTCACTTGCAGCGTGTTGAAATCGAAGGCAACAGAATGCTTTCTTGGGATGATGTGATGCAGAATGCTCAGGTTGAAACTGGCATGCTCATGTCTGAACTGGATCCGGATTCCGTGAAGGCGGCCCTTATGGCTCTTCCGCTGATTCGTTCTGTTGAAGTGGAGAAAAAGTTCCCGTCTTCCTTGTTCATCAAGTTGCAGGAATCCACACCGGTTCTTTCTGTGCTTAGTGAAGGTTCTGCTGTGGTCTATTCAGAAAAGGGCGTGCCGCTGCCTCACTCGATGGCTACGGCAATGCGCTTGCCTGTAATGGATGTTGAATCTATGGAAAAGGTTAAGGTCCTTGCCGAATTCCTGAACGAAATGCGTGACAACGATAAGGACCTGTACGAGAAGGTTTCTCAGATTGGCTGGAGCGAAAAGGATAAGGCAATTGAAGTGTTCTACAAGGATGTAGGCTTCAAGGTTCTCTTTTCCGCAAACGGCTGGACTAAGGACGATTTTAGACTGTATAACTCGCTGGGTACAGGTTTCGTAAAGGACTTGATCTGTGCAGGCGAAGTGGATATGAGATTTCACGGTTTTGCGTACGTAAGACATTATGACAAGAGGTGTGTCAATGGATGAGTCAAAACAAATGAATAAGAAGGAAAACTATATCTTCGGCCTTGATATCGGGTCTTCGAAGGTAAACCTTTTTGTTGGAATTTCCGAGGGCGATTCTGTCCGCGTTGTTGAATGCGGGGATTTTCCGCTGGCTAACGCAGAAGAGCAGGACCTTGTCGTGGATACACTGCAGAAGGCCGCTCAGATGCTGGAACGTTCCGCAGGCGTTGATGTACGCGACGTTTACGTTGGCATTGCCGGAAAGCACGTGCAGTCTTTCCGTTACGAAGGCCTTATCACTTTGCCTACTGGCGAAGTTCGTGAAGAAGATATTGAAAACGTAAAGAAGCAGGCAAGTACGCTGCCAGCTTCTGCTGGCGAAATCATCCATGTATTCCCGGGTGAATACACCTTGGACGACGACAAGCACATTCGCAATCCGAAGGGACTTTCTGGCCGCCGCCTTGGCGTAGAAGTCCAGCTGGTGACCTCTCGCCAGAACGCATTGCAGAACCTGATCAAGTGCGTAACTCGTGCTGGTCTTAACGTGGCAGGCTTTGTGCTGGAACCTCTTGCAGCCGCCTGTGCCGTTTTGACTGACGATGAACGCGAACTTGGCGTGGCTCTTGTGGATATCGGTGCTGGCTCTGCTGATATCGCAGTCTTTGTCAATGATTCTGTGCGCTACACGGCCTCTCTTGATTTGGCTGGTAATGTAATCACCAGCGATATCAGTAAGTGCCTGAACGTGCCTATCTCTTTGAGCAAGGCAGAAGAAATCAAGAAGAAGTTTGGCACCTGCGTTCTTAGTACCTTGAACGAAAATGAAACATTCCCGGTTCCTGCTGTGGGTGACCGTGGTGATGTTCCCTGCTCTCGTAAGCTTCTTGCAAACGTGATCGCTGCACGTATACACGAAATTTTCATGCTGTTGTCTAATGACCTTAAAAAGCATCAGCTTGACACAATTATTAATGGCGGCATTGTTTTGACTGGTGGCTGCTGTGCTTTGGAAGGCATTGAAAATGTTGCATCCAAGGCCTTTGGCAAGCCGGTTCGCATTGGACATCCTAAGGGCATGAGCGGAATCCAGGAGGCTTTCCAGAATCCGTCCTATGCAACTGGTATTGGCCTTCTGCACTATGCAAACAAGCAGAGCCGCGAAAGAAAACGCAACGAAACTGGTGCCCAGATTAAGGTTTCTATGAAGAAGGGTTTCCAGCGTTTCGTTGAATTTATCAGAACTTATTTCTAACAACATCAACACTCAATCAGGGAGATATAAAATGAGTGAATCTACAAGAATCAATTTCGATGCAACTTCTCGCATCATGGGTGAAGACACCTCTTCTCGCAATGCCAAGGTCAAGGTCTTTGGCGTTGGTGGTGCAGGTGGCAATACCGTTAACCGTATGAAGCAGATGAATATTGAAGGCGTAGAATACTATGCCGTCAATACCGATGCAATGGCTCTTGACTTGAGCCTCGCTGATCACAAGATTGTCATTGGCGAAAAGACCACCAAGGGTCTCGGTGCAGGTATGGAACCCGAAAAGGCCGGCAAGGCCGTTGAAGAAAATATCGAGGAACTCAAGGAAGCCATGAAGGGCGCCGACATGGTGTTCGTCACTGCCGGTATGGGCGGTGGTACCGGTACCGGTGCTGCACCTATCGTTGCAAACGTGGCTCGCGAACTGGGTATCTTGACTGTTGCTGTTGTGACCAAGCCTTTCCGCTTCGAAGGCAACGCTCGTGCAAAGATTGCTCAGGAAGGTATCAAGAACCTCCGCGCTGCAGTTGACACCATCATCGTTGTTGAAAACAAGAAGCTCCTGGGTCTGCTCCAGACTTCTAATCCTTCTGCAACTATGGAAGAAGCCTTCAAGATGGCTGACGAAATTCTCGGCAATGCAGTCCAGAGCATCTGTGGCATTATGTTCCACCACGGCCTGGTCCATGTTGACTTTGCTGATATCCGTAAGGTCATGCTCAAGGGTGGTAGCGCTCTTATGGGTACTGGCTGCGCTCAGGGTGAAAAGCGTGGTATTGCTGCTGCCGACTTGGCTCTTGCATCTCCGCTTCTGGAAGACATTGATGTTCGCGGTGCATCTGGCGTGCTCATCAACGTTGCCCATGGCGAAAACTACTCTTTGATTGAACACAGTGATGCTATGGAACACATTTACGAACGCGTTGGTGAAGAAGGTGATCCCAACATCATCATCGGCGACATCACCATTCCGGAAATGGGTGACCGCGTCAGCATCACTATTATCGCAACCGGTTGCGGTGGCTCTGCCAATGTTGTTCCCCAGGCTCCTGCCCAGGCATTCAACATCAATAATGTTCCCACTGGTTTCCAGACCATTCCGCAGTACACCTATCAGCAGCCCGTTTCTGTTGCCCCGGCAGCACCTGTGGCTCCCGCACCTGTAGCAGAAGCTCCCGCGGCTCCCGCTGTCCAGCAGGCAACTCCTCGTCCTACCGCCATCAATTTCGCCGCCTTGGCCCAGGCCCAGGTTGCTCCCGCAGTAGCCCCGGCTCCTGCAGCTCCGGCACCCCAGATGGATCAGGATGTCTTTACCCGTCGTATGCCCGCTCAGCAGCCGGCATTCGTTGACGAAAAGGTGGCTCCCGCCCCCGAAACTCTCAGCGAAATTCCGGCTCTGACTGACACCGGCGTTATGCGTGCTGTAAATTCTGCCATGTTCGGCGCTACTGGCTTTGATGCCATGTCTCAGGCCGAAGAAACCGTCGTTCGCGGTTCTGAAACTTCTGAATTCTCTCTCGTTACAGAAGAAGACCGCATTATCGGTGGCCGCGGCATGCTGGAAACCAATTATGCAAGTGAACCTGCCTACGTGCGTAACACCATGTATGCAACTGCAGAAACCGTGGCAACTCATGCTTCTGTCGGTTCTTCCCGCACTGAAACTATGGAACCGTCCATGAAGGATAGCGGCGTAGACTATTCTCTGCCTGCATACCTGCGTCAGAACGCTAACCTGGACAACTTCTAAGAAATACACACACACACACGAACGCGTGAAAACGCGTTCAACACAACACAAGGAACCGCCTGGGTACTCCCTGCCTGGGCGGTTCTTTGCTTTTTTACGATTAAATTTTTTACATTGTAATTATGGATTTCTTCAAGGTTGTATCTTCCGTTTTTCTGATTGCGTCGGCAGCTTTGGGTGCCGGAGCGCCTCCGGAAATACCCCAGTGGACTCCGGATAGCTCGTTTAGTGGCTATGTCCAGTTGGGAACCGATTTCAACCTTGGCTTTAGCGGAGGTCCCGTTGCCTCCCATTTTGCAGTGGACACTTTGGAAAGCTATGGCGGTGGCAGTAATTGGCGAGCCCTGCAGGTTCCCCTTGAAACTGCACGTATTTACGAGGAACGCATAGATCCGTTTTTTACGCTGAGTTTCAGAGCGGGTTACAAGAACTTTGATTTCCTTATGGAATTGCCTTTGCGCAAGGATATTGAAGCCTGGTACCATAGCGCGTCCAAGACGAACTTGACTTACAAGCCTAGCGAACTAGACATTAACGTTCCTGTAAACGCCTATGCCAAGTGGAAGAATCCGGTTGGCTATGTCCAGGTGGGGCGCTTCGATGCGGATGTGAAAGTTTCCAAGAACGATGTTCTTGTTGGAGGCATTCCGTATCACGATGGTATCCTCTGGAAGTTTACTCCAGGTATTTTCCGATATGATTTCTTGCTGAGTTCCATAAATCCCTGGCTTCATGGGGATGTTATTGATCGCGAAACAGGCTGCCCTCCGGAAGGAACCGAGGCCTATGCGCAGAAGTGTACCGTTCCCAGTAAGCAGATGCCCAACCAGCGTGAAAGAACATATCACGAAAATGTCAAGAACCTGATGTTCCATCGCTTTGGTCTGGAAATGAAACATTTCTGGGCCTATGTCGTGGAAACCAGTGTGCAGGGCGGAAAGGCTCTGGAATTCAGGTCTCTGAATCCCTTTATGTACTGGCATGACAACTATGCCACAGGTTATACCTCTGCGGCCACATCCCTGGAATTGGGATTGAAACCCATTAAGGGAGCCAAGTTCTATGGCCAAATGAACATGGAAGATATCAATAGCCCTGTCGGTGAAGATGATGACAAAGGTACTAGCCGTTCTGTTATAAATTATTTGGTGGGGTACTACCAGGAAATTCCGACTTCCAAGATAGGTCTTTTTACAACTCGTCTTGATGTTGTACTTACCGACCCCGTGTCCAATAATGCGAAACTTCCCTTGTTGAAGTATACCGGACGTCGTTTGTACCGAAGCAATTACCGTGAGCAGGGGGATGTTGATTACGCTGACGCCTACTTTGTGGACTATCCTGTTGGTTACCGCCGCGGTCCTGATGCTTTGGATGTCTGGTTCGACCTTGGGTGGAAACTGAGAGGCCATTCTTTGGACTTGTCGTTGGCATGGTTACGTCAGGGAGACAAGGAACTCTTTGTTGATTATGACGAAGCTATCAAGGCTGATAATTCGTTGTCTGGCGTAGTGGAAACACAGTACGTTATGGATGTTTTGTACCAGAACAAGGTCAATCGCTGGTTTAGCTTCTACCTGGGTGGTGGATTCCGTATTTATGAGAATCTTGACCATGTGAAGAAGGAAGATGGTGCCGACGGATGGGTTCGTTCTGGTGTAAAGTTTAATTTCAATCCTGTGGACTACAGGTTTTAACAGAACCTCGGATATATTCATCATTATTATCTATCTTTAGGGTGTCTCAAAACAGGAGTATATTATGGCTGAAATTGGTACCCCGCTTAGCTCAAGTGCAACCAAGGTTCTCTTCTGCGGTGCAGGTGAACTGGGTAAGGAAGTAATTATCGAAATGATGCGTCTCGGTGTCGAAGTTGTAGCCGTAGACCGTTACGCCAATGCTCCTGGCATGCAGGTGGCTCACCGTTCCCATGTAATCAACATGCTGGACGGTGCAGAACTCCGCCGCGTTATCGAACTTGAAAAGCCCGACTACATCGTTCCCGAAGTGGAAGCTATTGCTACCGATACTTTGGTCCAGATGGAATCCGAAGGCTACAACGTCATTCCTACTGCAAAGGCTACCAAGTTGACCATGAACCGCGAAGGTATCCGTCGCCTGGCTGCAGAAGAACTGGGCATCAAGACCAGTCCCTACAAGTTTGCAGACAACTTCGAGGATTTCAAGGCCGCCGTCAAGGAAATCGGCATTCCTTGCGTCATCAAGCCCGTGATGAGTTCCTCCGGCCATGGCCAGAGCGTCATCAAGACCGAGGCTGACATCGAAAATTCCTGGAACATCTCTCAGAACGAAGGTCGCACCGGTAAGGCTAGCCGCGTGATTATCGAGGGCTTCGTTCCTTTCGATTACGAAATCACCCTCCTCACCGTTCGTCACGTTGCAGGCACTTCCTTCCTGGAACCCATCGGCCACCATCAGGTGGGCGGCGACTATCAGGAATCCTGGCAGCCCCAGCCCATGAAGCCTGAACTTCTGGAACAGG